>JBGOXH010000041.1:0-14809 GCA_041479075.1 Bacteroidia bacterium
ATATTTCAAAGGATATTTTTTAATATTTGACTAATGCCGATTTATAAGTTTTTCACCGGAATCAATACCTTTGTTTTTATTTCTTATTTATGATGAAAAGAAACCTTATTGTTATTCTATTATGCTTTTTATCAACTTTAATCGGTTGCAAATCAGGTGATACCGGAAAATCAGATGAAGCTAATGTAAGACAGCTTGTAGATACAGTGGGATTTGCCCAATATTCCTGGCAGATGGACTCTTTAATGGCCAGAATGGATCGGAAAGGCTGGAAAAAAACTGATGGATTACCCTGGAAATTAACGATTTGTCCCCACGACGATTATACCTACGTAGGCACTCTCTATCCTGAGCTTCTTCAAAATGTAAAAGCACCAAACCTGATATTGATTGGAGTGGCACACAAGGCTGCGCGTCTGGGAATTACAGATTCGCTCGTCTTTGATTCGTACAATTATTGGAAAGGGCCCTGGAAAAATGTGCCCGTTTCTCCGGTTAGAGAAGAGTTATTAAATCAACTCCGTGGCAGGTTTGCTATTGTAAGTGACACGCTGCAACGAGTTGAACATTCAATTGAAGCCATGATACCGTTTCTTCAGTATTTCAACAGGGATATTTCAATCGTACCGGTCCTTGTTCCTGCAATGAATCCTCAAAGGATGGAAGATTGCGGCAAATCACTGGCCGAAGCCATCCGGTCGGTTTCCAAAAAACATAAGTGGGAGTGGGGTAAGGACTTTGCAGTTATTGTTACTACTGATGCCGTTCACTATGGCAACGAGGATTGGAGTGGTGCTGATTATGCTTTTTTCGGATGCGATAGTACAGGGAATAAACGGGCACTCGAGCATGAGGCTGAGATTATTAATAACTGTCTTTCAGGAAAAATAGCACCGGAAAATTTCAGACTGTTCAGCTCATATACTTTAAAATCAGATAATTATAAAGAATATAAATGGACATGGTGCGGAAGATATTGTATACCTGTGGCTCTTTATGTTTCTTACTATTTAAATGATTCACAGCCTCTTAACGGAGAAAATGTTGGTTATTCAACAAGCATTACTGCTGAACATATTTCTGTCGATGATATAAGGATGGGAAGGACAGCAATTGCAACTGACTGTCACTGGGTTGGTTATGCTGCGATTGGATTCAGGTAGAATGAGCCTGTGATTTCCTGACAATATTTGAGTGCAGGTAAATTAATCTTATGACAAAATGAGGTACTAATGGGAGCAACACGACTATCAGTTTATTCAGAAAGCCGGGGATACATTCTGCTCTGTTATAGAAAAGTGCCTTTATACCGGCTTTTGCCACCGATTGTGGTTTCATCATCAAACCCAGTTTCATCAGCAAAGGAGTTCTGAAATTACTTGCATCATATAAAGCAGTGTCAGTGGCTCCGGGAATCAGGCATGTAACATTAATACCGTAAGCCTTCATTTCAGTTCTGAAAGCACGTGTGAAATGACGAAGATATATTTTGGTCGGACCATAAAGTGATATCGTCGGATAAGGCATTACAGCAGTAATTGAAGAAACATTCAGGATGAATCCTTTTTTTTGTGAGATCATTTGTTTCCCGAACAGCCTGCAGAGCAGGGTAGGGGTTGCTGTATGCAATGCCAGAATAGATTTAACCCTTGAATAGTCAACATTTACGACTTCGCCGAAGACAAATATTCCTGCATCATTAATGAGGACTTCAACTGACAGATTATTTTTTTCACAAAAATCAAAAACCTGTTGTGCAGAATCTTCCTGAGTAAGGTCAATATCAAAGGTAATAACCCGGATTTTATATGTCTGTTCCAGCTTAGTTTTCAGATCCTGTAACTGTACCGGCTGGTTGCTGACAGCTATAATAGAATAACCGCGTTCTGCCAGCCCTTCTGAAATATGCCAGCCGATTCCTGAAGAGGCGCCGGTAATGAGAGCATATTTTCCCGAAGCTTCCATCTTATAGCATCATATCTTTTATTTTCTGGCTTATTGTCTCGTCATTCATGATGCAGGCAGCCTGGCGGCTGTACATCACGGCTATGCAATAATTGCAAGTATCGCATTCGGAGCGGGACAACTCATTGTTTTGCAGCTTTTTAACAAAATCAGGATCTTTGATAAGTGCTCGTGCGAGGGCTACAAGATCAAATCCATTATTAAGCACTTCGTCAATCTTTTCGCGTGAGATCAGACCACCAACATATACCAGAGGAAGCTTAAGGGCTTTCCTGAATTTCAATGCATCCTCAAGGAAGTAGGCTTCAGTGAATGGTACTTCCTTTACAAGCCAGTTCCCGACTAATCTGACAAAGAAGCTCATTAGCTTATCTTCAATATAATGGGCGAAAACTTTAATGGGCATTTTCCCATGCATAACATACATTGGAGCTTTACTTACAAAACCACCGCTCAGCACCAGTGCATCGGCACCTGCATGCTCAAGCATCTTAGCAATTTCAATACATTCATCGATCTCAGTACCTCCCTTGAATCCGTCGCGGATATTAGTTTTGACGAGTACAGCAATATCATTACCGGCAGATTTCTTTACTTCTTCCATGACCATAAGCATGAACCTGGATCTGTTTTCAAGAGAGCCTCCGAAAGAATCTTTTCTTTTGTTTGTATATGGAGAAAGAAATTGGCTGATCAGGTATCCATGTCCCGCATGCACCTCGACAGCATCAAATCCGGCTTCGCGTGCCAGGTTGACGGCTTTTCCAAAAGATTTCACAACTGATTGAATATCAGCATTATTCATGCGGTGTGTAAATGTGGGGACATACAGGTTTATTCCTGCAGATGGTGCTAATGGAAGTCTGCCAGCAATTGAAGCTTTGGACATATTGCCGCAATGGCCGATCTGGATGGAACATGCAGCGCCTACGCGATGAACGGCATCGGTAATTTTTCTGAGCCCGGGAATTGCAGCCTGGTTGAGCCAGAGCTGATGCGGAAAAGAAAGGCCTGACTGTTCTACAGCTGCATAGGCTATGGTGGTCATACCAATGCCTCCGGCAGCGACATCGAGGTGATATTTGAAGAGATTGTCAGATGGCATGTTTCCCGGACACATTCCTTCGAAGGCTGCTGCCCGGATTGTTCTATTGCGAAGGGTTAAAGGACCAAGTTTAAAAGGTGTATAAAGAGTTTTCCGGGTTGAATTCATAGATTTTTATGGCATGTTTAATTAGGGAATCCAAATATACAAGTTTTTCGTGCTGGTAAATCTGAAGTGTATAACTGGTAAAAGAATATTAAAGGCTGATATGATCCTAACGGCTCATATCTGATTTTAACGAGTCAGCCGAATCCACCAGTTGGCGGAGAAGGCTGATGTCAATCCCGACGAAACGTCGGGACCGCAAATTTTCTATATTAGCCTATAATTAATATTATGTCAAATAGAAAATAATCTAATAATACAGTAGAAGTAAATTCAGGTAGAATGCGTCTCTTCCATCCTGTTTTGCTGATGAGCAAAAAAAAAGGGATACTGCAAAGTATCCCTCCTTTTTAAAGTTTGGTATTATTTATTTTCGATTGCCGAAATCTTGGCTTTTATTGCATTATATTTCTCAAGATTATTACCTGTTGCTTTCAGCCTGTAATACAACTCTCCCAAGCTTTTCATGGTATAAATGTCGTCGGGTTTAAGTTCAAGAGCTTTCTCCATATATGGAATTGCCTGTGCATAAACATTATTGGCTTCATTGAACAGAACGTTGAATTTATTTATATCCATTTCATCATTAGCTTTAAGCAACATAGCGGCAGCTTTATTTATATAAGAAGCCCCAAGTGCATACTGTGAATCATAGAGATCAGATTTAAGCTCGACTGATTTAGTAAGATCTGCTATTGCCTCATCAAATCTGTTCTGATTCAAGTATGTAACACCTGCTGCATAATAGAGACCGTAATTTGACGGATCCTTTTTCTTAGAAATTTCAATATAATTAAGAGCCTCATTTGGTCTATTGCTTTTCAGATAAAAATCAGCAATAGTAATAAAAACATTATTATCCTCCGGGAATTTGTCTTTCAGATTCAGTAAATAATTTTCAGCTTTCGCAGTATCGCCGAGTCCCAGATAACATTGAGATATCTGAAGATATGGTGTTAGTCCAAGATATTTCATTTCAGCACATTTCTCGAAATACTTAATCGCTTCATTGTATTTCTTGGCATTTATTGCAGCAAGCGCCGTATTGAAATACATTCCGGTATCGACATTGCCTGCATACATACCGCTTTCTGCTATTTTCACCTGTGTTATAAAAGAATTAAATGCTCCTTCAAAATCTTTTGCTTCGAACTTTTTAGCCCCCTGTGAACTTAATTGTCCTACCATTGAGTTATAGATCAGTTGTGCGATTATTTTCTTTTTGATTCCGCCTTTAGGATCGAGCTCCATTGCTTTTTCATATGAGGCATATGCTTCTGCAAGCGGATCTGTATAAAATGAATTATAGGCCGGATTATCAGCATCATAGATTGCCCGGCAAAGGTTACCTTTTGTGAAGAAGGTATTGCTCCAGGTGTTTGATTTTTCATTGGTTAAAGCCTGATCAATGGCCTCTTTAGCCTTATCCAGTGCACCCTGGTCTATAAAACTCTGAGCGGCAGTAACTTTTCCTTTTTGTGCAATTGCTCCTATCGAAATACTAATAGCAATTATCAGAAGAATGAATTTTTTCATGAGTATAATTTTTTTTTGTTTAATTGTCTTTTAAAATTTTTCAAATGTATAACATTAGTTATTAATCTTCAAATTCTTTGCCATTTTCCTCAGGATTAAGATTTTTTTCATTTTCATCACCTAAATCTACATCCTCATTATCTTCATTTACGAGCACACAGGCCACTGATGCAATAATATCATTTTCCTTTAGATTTATCAGCCTTACACCCTGAGTTGCCCGGCCCATCACCCTCAATGCCGAAACAGGGCTTCTTAAAATATTTCCAAATTGAGTTATGATCATAAGGTCGTGATTATCAGTTACATCCTTCAAGGCTATCAGGGAGCCGGTTTTTTCTGTAATATTTATAGTTTTGACTCCTTTTCCTCCCCTGTTGGTTATCCGGTACTCATCAATATCTGATCTTTTACCATAACCTTTTTCAGCAACGACCAGGATATCTTTTTCTTTATGCTCAACTGTAATCATTCCAATAACTATATCCGTTTTTTCATTTGCAAGCTTAATACCTCTGACTCCGGATGCAGTACGTCCCATTGGTCTGACAGATGCTTCGGGAAAACGAATTGCACGGCCCGATTTCACAGCCAGCATTATGTGATGATTCCCGTTTGTCATTCTTGCTTCGAGAAGCTCATCTCCTTCCCTTACAGTTATTGCATTCACTCCGTTTGCACGTGGCCTGGAATATGCTTCAAGCGAAGTTTTCTTTATTATCCCTTTTGTTGTGCACAGTACTATATAATTATTATTAATGTAATCAGATTCATTTAAATCTTTAACATTTATATAGGCTCGTACATTATCATCAGGTTCAATATTGATCAGGTTTTGCATCGCCCTTCCCTTGGAGGTTCTGGAGCCTTCCGGAATACTATAAACTTTGAGCCAGTAACATTTTCCTTTGCTTGTGAAGAAGAGCATCGTATTGTGCATAGTCGCAATGTACAGGTGCTCAATGAAATCTTCATCTCTGGTTGTACCGCCTTTAGCACCTGTTCCACCCCTGTTCTGCCTTCTGAATTCTGTCAGAGGAGTTCTTTTGATATAACCCATGTGCGAAATAGTTATAACCATTTCGTCGTCAGAATAAAAGTCTTCCGGATTAAATTCTTCAGCGTTTGGAACTATCTCAGTCCTTCTTTTGTCACCATATTTTTCCTTTATTTCTAAAAGTTCATCTTTAATTATCTTCATTTGAAGCTCGACACTGGCCAGAACTCTCTTCAGGTAATCAATAAGATCCATCATTTCTTTATATTCTGCTCTTAGCTTTTCCTGCTCAAGACCGGTCAGCTGACGAAGCCTCATTTCCACAATTGCCCTGGACTGAATTTCTGACAGACTGAATCGTTTCATCAGTCTTTCGCGTGCGATATCAGGATTTTGTGATGATTTAATTATAGCAATTACTTCATCGATATTATCACTGGCAATAATCAGGCCTTCAAGTATATGTGCTCTCTTTTCAGTCTGATCAAGATCATATCTGGTTCTTCTGAGGATTACTTCATGACGGTGTTTTACGAAATAATATATAAGGTCTTTTGTACTTAATGTTTTTGGCCTGCCTTTGACAAGTGCAATATTATTTACGTTGAATGTGGTCTGAAGTGAAGAGAATTTATACAGGTGGTTAAGAACAATATTAGCGGTGGCATCTTTCTTCAATATGATGACGATGCGCATACCGTTACGGTCTGATTCATCATTTATATAAGAGATACCTTCAAGCCTCTTTTCATTAATAAGGTCTGCAATTTTGCGTATCATTTCAGCCTTATTAACCATGTAAGGAATTTCTGTAACTACTATACATTCACGGCCTGAATGGGTAATTTCTATTTCGGTTTTTGACCTGACCACAATCCTTCCGCGCCCTGTTTCACAGGCATCCCTGATGCCCTGTTCTCCATAAATGATACCACCTGTCGGGAAATCAGGTCCTTTTACATATTTTAATATCTCGTCGCTTGTAATATTATTATTGTCTATGTATGCAACTGTTGCATCTATTATTTCCGACAGATTATGCGGAGCCATATTTGTTGCCATACCGACCGCAATTCCTGAAGCGCCGTTAACCAGCAAATTTGGAATCCGTGTAGGCAAAACTGTTGGTTCACTAAGCGAATCATCGAAATTTGGCTGAAAATCAACAGTTTCCTTATCAATATCTGCAAGCGTTTCTTCAGCAATTTTTCTGAGTCTTGCTTCGGTATATCTCATAGCAGCGGGGCTGTCGCCATCGACTGAGCCGAAATTACCCTGGCCGTCAACCAGCGGGTACCTCATTGACCAGTCCTGAGCCATCCTCACCATGGCTTCATATACTGATGTATCGCCATGAGGGTGATATTTACCCAGCACCTCTCCCACTATCCTTGCAGATTTTTTATAACCTTTATTTGACTGTACTCCAAGTTCTGACATTCCAAAAAGCACACGACGATG
Source organism: Bacteroidia bacterium (assembly GCA_041479075.1). Lineage (GTDB taxonomy): Bacteria > Bacteroidota > Bacteroidia > Bacteroidales > VadinHA17 > LD21. Next base: position 7,170 of record JBGOXH010000041.1, read on the forward strand.
AACCGGTTTAAGGCCGTCTCTCGCATCAGGTAATGCTCTCGATACAGTGACCGACATAGAATAATCGATATATGCCGACTTCATTTCCTCCTCAATATTTACCTGAACAATCCTTTCTCTCTCTGACATAACAGATTAATAATTAAATAATTACAAAATAAAAATCCTTGACAGGATTTGAATTACGAAAATAGTGATTATTTGGCTATTTTTGACCTATTATGAGTGTGAATTTTTAACATCCATTGTTCATAAATGGGCATGAAAATTGACATACATAAATATTGCATAATATAACTTTGAAATCTCAGTAATATGTACTTTTGTCGGATGTTTACTGACAGAATGACGGCTGACTGAAGAATTCAGGGTAAAGACATACTGAAAATATATGGATTCACAGTTTTCGCAAAGAGTAAAAGATATCCTTGGTTACAGCAAGGAAGAGGCTATAAGGCTGGGTAACAGTCATATAAGCCCTGAACATCTTTTTCTCGGCATAATAAGAGATGGCGAAGGGGTAGCCATTGAAATACTTATCAACAAGGGAGTCGATTTAATGGTACTGAAAGGATCGCTTGAAAAGAGCATTAAGGTTGAAAGTCCGGTTACAGTAGCTGATCATGAAGTAATTCCGCTACTTCGAAGCACTGAAAGAATACTTAAGCTTGTTTATCTTGAAGCAAAGGCTTTAAAAAGTCCGGTTATAGAATCTGAACATCTGTTACTGGCAATTCTCAAGGATGAAAATACCCTGATTACCAGGTTTCTTTCTGAAATGGATGTTAATTATCAATCAGTGAAACGAATGGTTGAAGCTGATTTACCCAGCGCAAAAGCTGATTATCCGAGGGATGAAGATGATGAAGGACAGGGTTTTGGCGCTCAGGGAAAAGGACAGCCAGGAGCCCCCTCCTCTACTAAATCATCGTCCGATACTCCGGTGCTTGATAATTTTGGCATTGATCTTACAAAAGCAGCCGAGGAGGGAAGACTCGATCCTGTTGTGGGCAGAGAACGTGAAATTGAACGACTGGCTCAGATTCTGTCGCGAAGAAAGAAAAATAATCCTGTTCTTATTGGCGAGCCAGGTGTTGGCAAATCAGCTATTGCTGAAGGACTTGCGTTGCGTATTACTAAAAAGAATGTCTCGAGGGTTCTTTTTAATAAACGTGTTGTGGCTCTTGATCTTGCCTCAATAGTTGCAGGTACAAAATACAGGGGACAATTTGAGGAAAGAATGAAAGCTATATTAAATGAGCTTTCAAAGAATGACAATATTATATTATTCATCGACGAGATACACACTATTGTTGGTGCCGGAGGCGCCACAGGTTCTCTTGATGCTGCAAATATGCTTAAGCCTGCACTTGCAAGAGGTGAAATCCAGTGTATAGGTGCCACAACTCTGGACGAGTACAGACAGCATATTGAAAAAGACGGAGCTCTCGAAAGAAGATTCCAGAAAGTGCTGGTTGACCCAACCTCAATTGAAGAGACAATCATTATCTTACAGAATATCAAGGAGAGATATGAAGAGCATCATAATGTGATTTATACAGATGATGCTATTGATGCCTGTGTAAAGCTTACGAATCGTTATATTTCTGACAGGAATCTGCCTGACAAGGCAATCGATGCTCTTGACGAATCTGGGTCACGTGTACATATCTCTAATATCGTTGTTCCTGAAAAGATACTTTCGCTTGAGAAGCAGCTTGAGGATACGAAGAAAGAAAAAATGACTGCTGTAAAGAATCAGAACTTTGAAAAGGCAGCCAGCTTCCGTGACCGCGAAAAAGATTTACTTGACGCAATTGAATTAGAAAAGAAAAAATGGGAAAAGGAGCTTTCAGTTAACCGCGAAACAGTTGATGCAGATAAAGTTGCAGAGGTAGTTGCAATGATGACCGGCGTGCCGGTCCAAAGAATTGCACAGACTGAAGGGACACGACTTCTGAAGATGGCAGATGAGCTGAAAGGAAGTGTGATTGGCCAGGATGAAGCAATACAAAAAGTAGTAAAATCAATTCAGAGAAACCGCGCCGGACTTAAGGATCCAAACAAACCAATAGGAACATTCATTTTCCTTGGCCCGACAGGAGTTGGCAAAACCCAGCTCGCAAAAGTGCTGGCTAAATTCCTTTTTGATACAACTGATAATCTGGTCAGGATCGACATGAGCGAATACATGGAGAAATTCTCCGTTTCAAGGCTCGTCGGTGCTCCTCCCGGATACGTGGGATATGAAGAGGGCGGCCAGCTTACAGAAAAGGTTAGAAGAAAACCCTATTCGGTTGTTCTGCTGGATGAAATTGAAAAAGCCCATCCTGATGTATTTCATATTCTTCTCCAGGTGCTTGACGAGGGTCAGCTTACCGATAGCCTAGGGCGCCGTGTTGATTTTAGAAATACAATAGTAATACTTACATCAAATATCGGGACCCGGCAGATCGCTGAATTCGGACATGGAATAGGCTTCGATACCCAAACAAAGAAAGCCACTCGGGATGAACAGACTAAAAGCATCCTTCAGAAGGCGCTGCAAAAAACATTTGCACCGGAATTCCTGAACAGAATTGATGATGTGGTTATGTTCAATTCCCTTGGTAAAGAAGAAATCAATATGATTATTGATCTTGAACTGAAAGGACTTTATGACCGGGTCAAAGCTCTCGGGTACCAGCTTAAAATTGCAACGGCTGCCAGAGATTTTATTGCTGAAAGAGGATTTGATGCGAACTTTGGAGCCAGACCTTTGAAGCGTGCAATTCAGAAATACCTTGAAGACCCGATGGCTGAAGTTCTTATTAAAGCCATTCAAGGTGATGGTGAGGTGATAAATGTCGGATTTAATGCGGCAAAGTCGGAGATTAAGATAAAGATTCAGAAGAGTAAAGATTCGGATAAGCCGGATGATGAACAGGAATAAATAAAAAACTGAGCGAAAAAATAAAAAACTGAGCGAAAAAATAAAAAACTGAGCGAAAAAATAAAAATGCTGAGCGTAGTTTCAAACTACGCTCAGCATTTTTTGTTAAACAGGTTTTCCAAATAAATCAAAATCAGTCGATTTTGTAATTTCTACCTGGTAAAAACTACCCTGTTTAAGATCATATTCTAAAGGGATAAGAACTTCCTGGTCAACCTCAGGACTATCATATTCTGTCCGTCCGGTATAAAAGTTACCCTCCCTCCCATCTATAATGACTTTCAGAACCTGACCAACAAGCTTCTCATTATTTTCAGCAGATATAGTTTGTTGTAATTCCATTATTTCTGCCAGCCTCGATTCCTTTATATCGTCAGGGATTTCATCTGTATAATTATTAAATGAGAATGTTCCTTCTTCATGGGAGTATTTAAAAGCTCCAAGCCTGTCGAACCTGAACTCTTTTACAAATTCCTTCAGCTCACGAAATTCTTCTTCTGTTTCACCGGGATGTCCGACAATAAGTGTGGTCCTGATACATGCGCCAGGTATTCCTTTGCGAAGCTTGTTCAAGATTGTCCCGGTCTCGCTCCGGGAATGCGATCTCTTCATCATTTCCAGCATTTTATCGTTGATGTGCTGGATTGGTATATCAATATACCTGCAGATCCTGGGATTTTCTTTTATTAAAGGAATTAGCTCCAACGGAAAATTTGCCGGATATAGATAATGCAACCGTATCCATTCAAATGATTCAATCTTCAGCAGTTCAGAGATTAGTTCAGGGAGCTTCTGGGTTTTATAGAGGTCAAGGCCATAATAACTCAGATCCTGGGCAATGAGTATGAGCTCTTTAACTCCTTTTGCAGAAAGCTGCTTTGCCTCTTCAACAAGCTCATCATTGGGCCTCGAGATGCATTTGCCTCTTATAACAGGAATAGCACAGAAGGCGCAGCTCCTGTCGCATCCTTCAGAAACTTTCAAGTAAGCGAAATGCCCGGGACTTGTAATTATTCTTTGCGTCGACAGATCTTGCCTGAAATTAACTCCAATCTCTTTCAGTATCCCGACTATGTCATGAACGCCGAAGTATTTATTTACTTCCGGTATTTCTGCTTTCAGATCAGTCATGTATCTTTCTGAAAGACAGCCAATTACATATAGATTTTCAAACTGTCCTGCTTCTTTAGCTCGTACAAACCGTAAAATCGTATCAATGCTCTCTTCTTTTGCATCATTAATAAATCCGCATGTATTAATTATTACTGTTCCTGCTGAATAATCATCTATGTTGTGACTAATGGAATAACCACCTTCCTGAATTTGTTTAAGCAGCTTTTCAGAATCAACGATATTCTTGGAACAACCCAGTGTTACTATGTTAATCTTCTTATTTTTCATAATAGTTTTACCCCCTTCCCAACCTTCCCCCAGGGGGGAAGGAACCCCCGCGGCAGACAGGCTCCTTCGCTAAAATTGCCCACAGGGCAATTTTTATACGCTCGGCCATCCCCTTGGGGGAAACGGGAAAGGGGGTCAATTGTTACTAAAAAGTGAGTCTACAAATTCTGCACGGTTAAATATCAGGAGATCATCTATTTTTTCGCCAATACCGATGTACCTGACCGGAATCTTAAGCTGATCAGAAATGCCGATTACAACTCCTCCTTTTGCAGTTCCATCAAGCTTTGTGATTACCAATCCGGTAACATCAGTTGCCGCAGTAAACTGCGTTGCCTGTTCAAATGCGTTTTGCCCGGTGGAGCCATCAAGTATCAGAAGCACTTCATGCGGGGCACCGGGAAGAATCTTCTCCATAACTCTCTTGATTTTAGAGAGTTCTGTCATCAGGTTGATTTTATTATGAAGTCTGCCGGCAGTATCAATAATTACAACATCGTATTTTCCTGCAACTGCCGATTTAACCGTATCAAAAGCAACTGAGGCAGGATCCGATCCCATCTGCTGTTTTGTCATTGCCACGCCAGCCCTGTCGGCCCATATCTGAAGCTGTTCAATAGCTGCAGCTCTGAAAGTATCAGCAGCGCCAAGTAGTACTTTCTTACCGGCCATTTTATATTGATACGCCAATTTTGCAATAGTAGTAGTCTTGCCGGAGCCGTTCACTCCGACGATCATAATTACGTATGGAGAAGATTTAATCTGAGCAGAAAAATCAGAATCCTGGTCACCGCTGTTTTTTTCAAGCAATGCAATGATTTCTTCTTTAAGGATAGTATTTAGTTCACTGGTATTCAGGTACTTATCTTTTGCAACACGAGCTTCTATCCTTTCAATTATCTTTAATGTGGTTGCAACTCCAACGTCGGAAGAGACAAGCACCTCTTCAAGGTTATCAAGAACTTCGTCATCGACTTTTGATTTACCGACAATTGCTCTTGATAATTTGACAAAGACAGATTCCTTGGTCTTCTCCAGTCCTTTGTTAAGGTTCTCTTTTTTCTCCCTGGTAAAAAATCCCAGCAAAACCATTATTTTACTTTTTAGAAAGGTAAATAAAAATAGGGACACGCCATGGCATGTCCCTATTGTTCAGTTGATACCTGAATTATTTTATGCTGAAGAAGTCCTTGATATGGTCATTATGGACAATCTCTTCCTTAAACTGGTAAGCGCCTGTCTTATCAGATCTCGTCATTTTTATACATTTTGTAAAGAGCTTACCGGAACCTGTTTTAAGTGTTGCAACAACTTTCTTTGCCATGGTATGATCTGTTTACTTTATTTCTCTGTGGAGTGTATGTTTTTTAAGGACAGGATTATATTTCATCCTCTCAAGCCTGTCAGGAGAGTTTTTCTTATTCTTTGTGGTGATATATCTTGACATGCCGGGAAGCCCGCTCTCCTTATGTTCGGTGCATTCCAGGATTACCTGCTGTCCGTTCCCTTTAGTCTTCTTTGGCATTTTTTAACCTGTTTAATAATTCACAATGTAACCTTTTTCCTTAGCTTCCTTAAGAGCTGATGTGAGTCCTTTCTTATTAATAAGACGCATACCTGCAGCTGATATCTTAAGAGAGATCCATCTCTGCTCTTCGGGCAGATAATATCTCTTTACAAAAAGATTCGGATAGAATTTTCTTTTAGTCCTTCTTTTTGAGTGCGATACATTATTTCCCACCATCGCTTTCTTCCCTGTAACCTGACAAATCTTTGACATTGGTGTTTCTTTTACTTCATAATTTATGTCTTAAAAAACGAAGCGCAAAATACGTGATTTTTATCTGATTAACCAAATAATCGGGAAACTTTTTTTAAACACAAGTCAGGATCGATGCTATTCAGCTGATTATCTGCTTTCTGACCAGATTAAGGGCGGCAATGGCAAACCTGTTGATATTGATCAGCCTATCGGATCCAAAAATATATTTTTCTGCGACAGTTCCTTGTCCGGAAGCCACTGATATCCATATAGTTCCAACTGGCTTGGATTTGGTTCCTCCATCGGGACCAGCAATCCCTGAGGTTGCAACAGCATAGTCGGTATTCAATAATTTTCTTGCTCCTTCTGACATAAATCTTACAACCTGTTCACTTACTGCACCATATTTCTCCAGAATTTCTTCCGGTACTCCAAGCAAATCAGCTTTGATCTTATTGTCATAAGCAATTACAGATCCTTTGTAATAAGCTGAACTCCCCGGAATGCTGGTTATCAACTGGGCAATCTTTCCGCCTGTGCAACTTTCAGCGGTGCAGATGGTCTGACCTTTCTCCTTAAGTAAACTGCCGATTACCATTTCAAATGATTCCTCATTTTCACCGTAAATAAGTTCAGGTATTGTCTTGTACAGGTTATTGACCTGCTCTTCTATTTTATTGTTTAACAGGGTATTACTGTTTCCGGTTGCTGTAAGCCGCAGTTTAATAATTCCGGCAGCAGGAAGGTAAGCAAGTTTTATTTCCGGGGGTAAAGATGCTTCAAATTCAGTAAGAAGTTCGGCCAGTCTGGCTTCCGGAACGCCGTAAGTCATTATATTCCTGTGAATTATGATTTGGGATGAAAATCGTTTTCTCAATTCAGGTAAGACATGTTCAGTCATGATGTAATTCATCTCATAAGGAACACCCGGCATAGAAATGAATATTGTCTTATCTTTTTCAAACCACATTCCTGGTGCTGTTCCTGCAGCATTTTTAAGAACCTTGCACAATTCCGGTACTTCAGCCTGTCTGCGATTGTTCTCGTTCACAGGGAAATTGCGTTTTTTCATCATTTCAGTTATCATCGCAAGAACTTCCTGACTGACAACAAGACGGGTATTGAAGAATTCGCAGAGTGTTTGCTTTGTTATGTCATCGCTGGTCGGTCCCAATCCCCCGGTAATCAGTACGATATCCGATTTTCCAGATACCTCATTTAATGTATCAAGAATATCTTTTCTGAGATCATGAATAGAGATTTTACGTATAATATCAAATCCAAGTTTGGACAGTTCAGAACCAATCCATACAGAGTTTGTATCGACTGTCTGGCCGATAAGAAGCTCATCTCCTATGGTTATTATTTGGGCCTTCATAATTTTTTGTTAAGATATAATTTTTATGTCTTATGTTTGGTATGAAATATATTTTAAGATAAATTTACCAATTGAATAATTGAATTGTTAAGCGGGAGTAGCTCAGTGGTAGAGCATCAGCTTCCCAAGCTGAGGGTCGGGGGTTCGAGACCCCTTTCCCGCTCAAA
>JBGOXH010000328.1:0-2840 GCA_041479075.1 Bacteroidia bacterium
ACCATGTCATCTGTCTTTTGGCATAACGCCTGGTATTCCTCTTTATAAGCTCAATCGCCCTTTCTCTTGTTATCTTGCCATCAAAAAGATCAAAAAACTCCCTGTAGCCAACACTGTTCAGCGCATTCAGATGTCTCAGTTCAAATAGTCCTCTTGCTTCAGATTCAAGACCATCTTTAATCATTTCATCAACTCTGTGGTTTATTCTTTCATATAATTCTTCCCTCGGGAGTTCAAGACCAATTTTTAAAACCTTAAAATCCCTCTCACGTTTTTGCTTCAAAAGAAATGATGAATAGGGGCGGCCTGTTGAATCGCTGATCTCCAATGCCCTGATAATCCGTTTCGGATTTCTGAGATCAACTTTTTCATAATGGTCCGGATCAAGTATCTTCAACGCAATTCTTAATCCTTCGATACCTTCCTTCCTGTATTTAGTAAGGTATTTTTCACGAACTGCCGGCTCTACATCAGGGATATCGTCAATTCCTTCACACACTGCATCGATGTACATCCCTGAACCGCCTGTCATTATTGCGAAATCTTTATTCCGGAATATTTCCTCAAGGGCTTTTATGGCATCCCTTTCAAAAAGACTTGCACTGTAATAATCCTTCACTGAAAGGAATTTTACAAAATGGTGTTTTACAAGTGCAAGCTTGTCATCAGAAGGTAAAGCTGTTCCGATTTTCATTTCCCTGTAAAACTGGCGGGAATCTGCAGAGATGATTTCGCAGCTGAAATGTGTGGCTAAATAAATTGAAATATCCGTCTTCCCGACACCGGTCGGTCCGAGAAGGACTATCAGTATTTTATTCATCAGGATATTTTCCCTGAAAGACTATTCTTCGTCTTCGGTCAGGTTTTCTTCAGATTCGAAATCCGGGAGGGCTTCTTCATCGTCTCCATTTAGAAAGAGATCATCAACTTCACCTTCATCCTCATCCTCGTCATCGTCGGAAACAACTATATTGTTGTACAGTTTTCTTGAACTGCTGCCAAAAACAACCTGTTTCGGTGGGACTCCTTTGGAATTGGTGCATGAAGGGTATTCCCTGCCGGCAATCTCCTTTATTTCACCTGTATATTCAACGAACAGAGCTCTGTCGTTGAAGAAATCAAATACATATAATAATTTCTGATTTTTACGGAAAATAATGTCTTCAAGAACAGCTACTTCCATAGTGGAAGAACCTGTACCCATATCGAAAAGGGTGAATTCTTCCTCTTTTTCCCAGTTATCAGTGGCCATATAGAATGAGGCCATTTGTGATTTATCAAACTCCAGTTCATCCTGGATCATATTATGGAAATCAATTAATGTGTGCGAGTCAAGGAATTCAAATTCTCTCACAAACGACTCATCCTCATCCGATAACACAACAAATTTGTAAACCATAACTGTCTTTGATTCGATGGGTGCAATATAATATTTTTTACTTTACAATATTCCGGCACTATTTTTTTTTAGAATAAATTCCAAGGTGTCTTTTCCGTCTGCATAATCCCACAGAGCAGGCGATTGGGCAAGCCCAAACGGGATATTGTTTCTACCGACAATGCACTGGATTCTTTCTCTGTTTTTTTCAATATCCTTATGCACGTCTTCCAGTGAATCATAATTCTCAAAATGAAGGACTGCAACAGGTGATTGAATACTCTGGTTTTTCCTCAAAAGAAGGAATCCAGTATCGATGAATTTCTCCCTGTTCACCAGGTAAACAGCTTTATTGAAATCATAATTGCTGATATATTTATGATGTTCTGTCAGCCTGGAAAAATGATCCCAGCTTTTTATCATAAGTGAGAAATCATATCTCCGTGGAACATAAACCTTTGAGATATTTCTGCATCCGAGGCCAAAATATGAAAACACATCTGTCCCCAGTAACCTGAGCTCAGTTTCTGTTTCATCTCCCTGAATCAAAGCAACACTGTTTCTGTTCTTCCTGATTATGCCCGGATATTTTCCAAAATAGTACTCGAAATAGCGGGAACTGTTGTCGCTGCCTGTTGCGATTATGGCGTCAAAACCGGAAAGAGTTCCTTCAGTAAATTCGATTTTGTTTCGAAATCCCGGATTGAGGTCACTGAGAATATCTCCGATGAACCGGATCAGATCAACATCCTTTGAACTGGTTTTTGCAATTATGCTGTTCCCGGTTATTAGTATTGAAAGAAAATCATGAAAGCCTGCAAGCGGAATGTTTCCTGCCATTATCACGCCGACACGGATAGGTTTTAATTTCTCCTTAATGGCGGGATATGAGTTTGTCCATCGTTCCAGATTCTCAGAAGTAAGTTCTCTTGCAATGCTTTGAATTGCCATCCTGACATTTGCGGGAGTGAACCATGGATTTTTCAGATGCTGCGTTTCGATAAGATTAATTAATTGTGATGAATATTTGATTGGTTTGCAATCAAGCGCATCCCTGAGTACTACACCGAGATCGGAAAATACCTTTATCCTTTCAGTAAGATCCATTGTAAAGTTGTCAGGTGCAAATTTAGGAAAATAAAAAAACCGGCTCCTTTTCAGGAACCGGTTTTGATAGACATTAATTATTAATTGGATCGTATTTAATTAAGTTTAAATGATATCGGCATCATATACCAGACTGCAACAGGTTTGTTATTTTTATAGCCGGGAGATTGAAAAGCCGGAAGCGTTTTAATTACTCTTATTGCCTCCATATCCAGCTCCGGATGGACTCCTTTAAGTACACTTGGTCTGCTAATGGAACAATCCGGCTCTACAACAAAGCTTACTACCACTGTTCCCTGAATATTATTTGATGCTGCTTCGTTGGGATACATAATATGCTTTAAAATATATTCTC
>JBGOXH010000188.1:0-5694 GCA_041479075.1 Bacteroidia bacterium
ATTTTTATCAGAATTCCCTAAAGACGGTATGACAAAGGGAGGCATTTTCCCTGCAATTGTTGGTACCGCTGTTATGACAATAATAATGGCGATAGCGGCAGTTCCCTTTGGCGTTATAACAGCGATATATCTTGCAGAATATGCTAATGAAAAATCTGTTATTGCGAAGACAATCCGGTTTGCTGTAAAAACACTGGCAGTTGTCCCATCAATAATTTTCGGATTATTCGGACTTGGTTTCTTTATTGGTTTCATAGGTAAGAATATGGATGGAATTTTTAATGGAGGAGAATTAAGATGGGGTCAGCCTAATATTCTCTGGGCAAGTTTAACTATGGCTCTGCTTACCCTGCCAGTTGTAATTGTTTCTGTTGAAGAGGCAATACGGACAATTCCAAAAGATATGCGGGAAGCCAGCCTTGCTCTTGGTGCAACAAAATGGCAGACAATAAGGAAAGTTGTCATACCCGGATCTGTTTCAGGCATTCTTACCGGAACAATACTTGCAGTAAGCAGGGGAGCAGGAGAGGTGGCACCTATACTTTTTACAGGAGCCGCATATTTCCTGTCAGATTTGCCTCATTCACTCAGCGATCAGTTCATGTCGCTCGGATACCATATATATATAATGTCGACACAATCATCGAATGTCGACGCTACACTACCGATACAGTTCGCTACCACACTGGTTCTTTTATTATTGACCTTCTCATTAAATGGTATTGCAGTAACACTCAGATACAGAATAAGAAAACGTGCAAAATAATTATACTTTACATGAATGATATTAAAGTCAAGGTAAACGATCTCACCTTACATTACGGTACAAATCCCGCATTGAAAAACATAAATTTGGAGATACCGGAGAAGATGGTGACAGCATTTATCGGACCATCAGGCTGCGGTAAGTCTACCTTCCTCCGTACACTGAACAGGATGAACGACCTGATTGATAATGTTAAAATTGACGGTGAAGTAATAATTGATGGTTTGAATATTTATGAAAAGGATATTGATGTTGTCAACCTGCGTAAGAAAGTCGGAATGATATTTCAGAAATCAAATCCTTTTGCAAAGTCAGTTTATGATAATGTTGCCTTTGGTCCAAGGATTAACGGTATTTCTCAAAAGAGTAAGCTCGATGAAATAGTTGAATTTTCATTGAAGCAAGCTGTCATATGGGATGAGGTGAAGGGAAGGCTGCATAATTCAGCTCTCAGCCTTTCGGGCGGACAACAGCAGCGTTTATGTATTGCCCGTACTCTTGCAGTCAATCCTGATATTATACTTATGGATGAACCAGCAAGTGCTCTTGATCCGCTATCCACTGCTAAAATTGAAGAGCTTATTCATGAGCTGAAGCAGCAATATACAATAATAATAGTAACACATAATATGCAGCAGGCTGCCCGTACAAGCGATTTTACCGCTTTCTTCTACCTGGGCGAGCTTGTTGAATTCAATAAAACTGACGTAATATTCTCGAATCCGGCAAAAAAACAAACAGAAGATTATATTTCAGGACGTTTCGGGTAAGAGATCTTTATTATTTGGGAAGCGAAAAGAGAAACTCTACACCACCGCCAACCCTGTTCCTCACAGATATTTCGCCTTTATGAAGCAGGACGGCATTTTTGACTATTGCAAGTCCCAAACCTGTACCGCCGCTTTTTCTTGAACGTCCGGAGTCAATCCTGTAGAATCTTTCAAAAACCCTTGGCAGGTGTTCTTCAGCAATACCAATTCCATCATCAGAAAACAGAAAGTGGCAATAGGTTTTATCTTCGTTGTACAGGGCAATCCTGATAGTTGATTTATCACCTGCATAATTGACTGCATTCTCCAGGAGATTCTGGAAAATTGAAAGAATCAGCGATCTGTTTCCGGTCACAACTGCATTATCAATGTTCTCGGTAACTATATTCATACTTCTGGCTTCAATTGCCGATTTAAAATTATTAGTGACATCAGTGATCACATCCCTGATATTTACTTTTTCAGGTGTAAATGAGCTGCCTGATTCTTCTATCCTGTTTAAAACAGCAATATCGTTGATAAGATTTATCAGTCTTTCGCTTTGGGCAAGTGCTTTTTCAATGAAATATTTCTGCTTATCAGCCGGCATAGCTAGATCACTCCGGAGAGTTTCAAGATACCCTTTAACCGATGAAACAGGAGTCTTTAGCTCATGAGCTATATTTGAAGTCATCTGCTGCTTCACAAGCCTGTTTTGTTCCACTTCAGTAATGTCGCTCAGTATGACCTCAAAATTCTTATCATGAAAAACCACGCACTGAACCTTGAAATATTTTCCGTTCTTGCCGACTTTATACTCTGTTTTTGGCAATTGATTCGATGATATTTCAGCTTGCAACTGGTTATCAATAAATTCATTAACTTTTCTGAAATCTTCAATTCTGAAGAAACTTGCACCCGATACTGATAACTCACCGGAGATCATGTTCATATAATGAATGAAATGATTATTTGAAAGGATCTTCTCTTTATCTTTTGAAAAGAATGCTATCCCTTCATTCAATGCGTTAAGATGACTGAACAGTTTTTCCTTTTCATTCACCAGATCGTTTTTAGTCTTTAAGAGATTATTGTAGATCTCAAGGATCTCTTCACCGATTGTCCCAAGCTCATTCTTTGGAAACTTCTGAGGAAATTCAAAGGGTTCATTGTTGCTTATCTTCAAAACAAAATCTTTAAGCCTTGTAACCGATTCTGAGAATTTATTTGTTACAAACAGCATTAGCAACCAGATGACAATAAAGGAAAGAGAAATAACAATAAAGAAATATTTTTTTGCTTTAAGAAAGTTGACAACCTTAATATTATAAACTACCGCTGCTCTGATATAATAACTACCATAATATTTTGAGAAGTAATAATATTCCTCTCCAGTCGTACCTGATTTTCTGACAGATGTGCCAAAATCAGAATATTCCGACTCTTCAATCTCAGGTCTGTTTTTATGATTCTCCAATTGATTCCAGTCGTGGACTGAACTGTCATAAATGACTCTGCCGGAAGGATTTACAACTGTTATCCTCAAGTTTTCTTGGGGTAGCAATCTGACCAGTGAATCAACAAGATGAAAATTATTTTTAGCCGGTATAGAATTGAATCTGATGAAGTTATCGACTATTTTGGTTGTTTCTTCAAGCTCATCGTTCAGTGTTGAGATCCTGTAATCCTTTTCCCTTTTGTACATGTAGGAAAGGTTAATGATTGTAAACAGAACGAATACAACTGAATAATAGAAGAAAAGTATATTTCTGAATTTATATCGGGCAGTCATAGTTTGCAATTTTGATCACAACTCAAAGTAGTAACCGTAACCTGTTTTATTTTTAAGCGATGCGCCATGCTTACCTAGCTTGTTGCGCAGCCGGGTTATATTGACATCAACAGTTCTGTTTGTGACAATAACATCCTTTTCCCAGACAATATTTAATATATCTTCCCGCGAATATATCTTCCCATGATTTTCGATTAACAGTTTCAATATCTCAAATTCTTTCCTTGTAAGCTCAATCTTCTTTTCACCGATAACCACTCTTTTCCTTACAGTGTCGAGTTCAATATCACCGAAACGGATAGGTACTTTAACTTTAGATTTGCCGGTATCAGATCTTTTAAGGACAGCTTTTACCCTTGCTGTCAGTTCATTGATGGAAAATGGTTTAGAGATATAATCATCAGCACCAAGACTGAATCCTGTAAGCAGGTCATTTTCAGTATCTTTAGCTGTAAGAAAGATTATTGGGATGGGATTGTTCTGTTCTTTTCTGAGTTTATCTGCTAGTCTGAAACCTGATATTGGTCCCATCATGACATCTAGCAAAAGAAGGTCATATTCATCTATTGGTATTGTCAAAGCTTCTTCTGCAGAATGAGCAACACCGGTAATAAATCCTTCATTATCGAGATTATACTGAAGAATTTCGCACAGATCTTCTTCGTCGTCGACTATCAGGATCTTTTTACCTTTATAATCCATATAACTTATTATCAGATATTTTCTGTATCCTTTGGGGAACTATCATATCCCTTGTGCCTTATATCTGTTCCCTGAAGAGAGTAGATGGTAGCTTCCGCAATATTTGTCGCATGATCGGCAATTCTTTCAATATTAGTAATAATATTTTTAAGGTTGGCATAGCTCAACAGCATTTCCCTGGTCTTTTCACTGACCTTTGCTTTTGAAATGGTGTTTATGAGAAGCTTCCTGTTCATTTCATCGACTATTTCATCATTTTTGATAGTCCAGACTGCGTAAGAATCATCACTATTTGTAAAAGACAAGAGCGATTTTTCCACCATGCTTATTCCCGAGATCAGCATATTTAAAATAACATCAGTCATAGCCTTGTATTCAGCAGTCTCCTGGATAGCACCGATTGAAGCGATAATATTCATCACAAGATCGCCGATTCGCTCAAGGTTGATTGTCATCCGATAAACCGCCACGATTTTTCTTATATCTGAAGCAACCGGCTGATAAAGAACGATTGAATTAATGAATTTGTCACTTATAATAACCTCATATTCATCAATTTTTTTTTCGTTAACCTCAATTGCGACAATAATATTTTTACCTTCACTGGTATCGCTCAATGACATGAACTTTTCGAGGAGAGTAAGCTGGCTGAGAACCAGATCTGCCATTTCCTCAAAACTCTTAAGTATATCGGTTACAGATTCTTCCCTTCTTGTCTTCATTCCCATATAATTTCTTATTATTCTTCATTATCATACAATAAAGTATAATTAACTGCTGCAAAGGTAATTGCATTTATCAACTTATATTACTGGCAACTGTTACTTATTTGTTACATTTTAATTACCCTTTTATTAAGGTTAATTCATAAAGCATGAAGGCAATTGAAGCCTTTCGGGTTTTAATGCCAGGCGAAGAAACAATTATCCTGAAAAAATATATTTTGTACCTTGCAGCCATAAATCAGACTCGTTATGATCAGGAGATTATATTTCACAACTGGACTAATTATCATTTCAGCAGTATCATTTTCACAATCTTTCATTCTGCCAAATTTTGGTTTGAAAAATCATGAAACGCTGGTAATCAAAAAGATAGAAGCCGCCAGCAAAGCAACGACATTTTCCATGACCATTGAAAACCGCATCCAGAACGGTAAATTTTGTGCTGATAAAAACATTTACATGGTATATCCCGACGGAACACGCATCAAGCTGGCTTCATCAAGCGGTATCCCTGTTTGTCCGGATACATATAAATTCAAAACAATCGGGGAGAAGCTTGATTTTACACTGACATTTCCACCATTAAAGCAAGGAACAACCTGGGTTGATCTTATCGAGGAATGTTCAGATAACTGCTTCTATTTTTATGGTATTACTCTTGACAACAGCCTTAACAGTAAAATAGATGCAGCATTCTCCCTTGCTGAAAATGATGAAACCACAAAATCCCTGATAAGTTTTATTGATATTGTTGAAGAGAATGATTCAAAGAATCTCGGAGTAGAGGGCCTTCTCTATGTAAATATAATCAGGCTTGCGAAAGGAACAGGAAATTCAACCCAGGCTTCCGATTGGTATAAAAAATTAAAAGCATCTGGAGCTCCGAGGCTTTCCGATTATATCAAATATCTTAACGATCAGGGAATTACATATTAACCCCCTTCCCTACCTTCCCCCACG
>JBGOXH010000293.1:0-3523 GCA_041479075.1 Bacteroidia bacterium
CGGTAAAATTGATATTATAACAACAACATTTGGTAAAGCTCTCGGCGGAGCATCCGGAGGCTGTGTATCAGGAAGAAAAGAGATTGTACAGATGTGCAGGCAGAAAGCTCGTCCATATTTGTTTTCCAATACTATATCGCCGGTAATTGTAGCAGGAGTTCTGAAAGTGTTTGACATCCTTTCTTCAAGCACCGCGAGACGGGATATGCTTGAAAAGAATGCTGCTTACTGGAGAAAAGGGTTGACTGAAGCAGGCTTCGTTTTAAAAGAGGGTGACAGTCCGATCATCCCTGTAATGCTGTTCAATGCAAAATTGTCCCAGGATTTTTCAAAGGACCTGTACAATGAAGGGATTTATGCAATCGGGTTTTTCTTCCCGGTTGTACCTAACGGACAGGCAAGGATCAGGACACAGATCTCGGCCGGACATGAAATCCATCATCTTGATAAAGCACTGGCTGCTTTTATTAAAGTCGGAAAGAAGTATGGAATTCTGGGTCTGACAAAAGAAGAGATCATTGCTAAATATGGCATGTAAGCCTCAGAATTTTTTTATGTAAATGATTATCATCATAATTTAGAGATCCGTTTATTCCCACTTTTGCATTTTCTTTGTAATGCAAAAAAATATACATGTACACAGCTTTTCAGAATTATCTTTCAAACCAGCTTAAGGAGATAAAAGAAGCTGGACTTTTTAAAGACGAACGAATTATTACATCTCCCCAGGGAGCTGAAATTGAGCTCGATACAGGGCAGA
This sequence comes from Bacteroidia bacterium, assembly GCA_041479075.1. Classification (GTDB taxonomy): domain Bacteria; phylum Bacteroidota; class Bacteroidia; order Bacteroidales; family VadinHA17; genus LD21. The sequence continues at coordinate 761 of JBGOXH010000293.1, forward strand.
AAGTTCTGAACTTCTGCGCCAATAATTATCTTGGCCTTTCAAATAATCCCGACCTTATAGAAGCATCCAAATCAGCCCTCGACGATCATGGTTATGGCATGTCCTCAGTGCGGTTTATCTGCGGAACAACAGACCTTCACAAGGAGCTTGAACAAAAAATTGCAAAGTTTTTCAATACTGAAGATACTATACTTTATGCAGCCTGTTTTGATGCAAATGGTGGTGTATTTGAGCCTCTTCTTACAAGTGAAGATGCTATTATATCCGATGCACTGAATCATGCTTCAATAATAGATGGTGTAAGACTTTGCAAAGCCCAGCGCTACAGGTATGAGAATGCCGATATGGAAGATCTCGAAACACAGCTGCAGCTTGCACAGGAACAACGGTTCCGCCTGATCGTTACAGATGGCGTCTTTTCCATGGACGGGAATGTTGCACCTTTGAAGAAAATCGTTGAGCTGGCAAATCAATACAATGCGATGGTAATGGTTGATGAATCTCATTCTGCCGGTGTTGTCGGTGAAACAGGCAGAGGCGTTACCGAACTTTATAATATCATGGGGCAGGTGGAAATAATAACCGGAACTCTCGGAAAAGCATTTGGTGGTGCAATAGGTGGTTTTACTACCGGGAAAAAAGAGATTATCGAGCTTCTTCGTCAGCGATCGCGTCCATATCTTTTCTCAAATTCAATTCCTCCCCTGGTTGCTGCGGCTGGCATTAAAATGGTTGAAATGATGACCAATACAAATGAATTGCAGGATAAGCTTCACAGGAATGCTGAGTATTTTATCAGCAGGATGACTAATCTTGGTTTTGATATAAAACCAACTAAATCAGCTATTTGTGCGGTAATGCTTTATGATGCAAAGCTTTCACAGGAGTTCGCAGCAAAGCTTCTTGGAGAAGGAATTTATGTTATCGGATTTTCTTATCCGGTCGTCCCAAAAGATCAGGCGAGAATTCGTGTGCAGCTGTCAGCAGCACATGAAAAGGAGCATCTTGATAAAGCAATTAAAGCCTTTGAAAAAATAGGAAAAGAGCTGGGGGTATTAAAATAAAAAATAAAAAAAGTATTTAAAATCAATTTATATAGTTCCCTGGGAAAATTGAATTAAGACATAAATCTTATAGTAAGTCAAGGTAAAAAACTTAATTTATTAAATTAATGTAGTAGCCCAAAATTGACATCTTTAGGAGATGTTTACAAAATGCCAAAACTGTTAATAAGCTAATATTTATTTAATTGGCAGTATGTTAATAACTCCGATACTGTTAATAACTGAGTAATTTTTGGTCTTGTGTTATTATATCAAAGATCATACCTTTGATAAAAAGTAAAAAAAGAGGGAGACGTTAATCTCCCTCCAAAAGGTGAACAGGTTTGGACCCTGTTCCACTACTTGCCGATAACTTCGAGAATCTTTTGGAAGGACTCTCGATTTGACAGTTAAGGACAAACTAACATCACGAGCGTGAACCTTTTAATTAGGGATGTGCAAGCATCCCTTTTTACTTCATGCGGGTAATTGCTAAATTATACAAGCGCTCCTCTCAATGCAAGAGGAAAAATTTAAGTTTATTAACATTTGATAACATAGTTATTAACCATTTTGTTAATTACTGATATTCAATAATATAATGCAAGTTCACCCCCCTCTTTGCGACGCAGAGAGGGGGGCCGGGGGGGTGAGTACATGCGATCAAATATGTAATATCTTGAATATCAGCTCTTTCAGCAAATCCCCCGGTTCGCTTGACAAATCACCGTAACCCTTCGATTTCATATCGTAGGTTCGAAGAAGGCTGATAACCTGGACGGTTTTGGATATGTTGTATTTTGATGCTGAGGTCTCATAATCCTTTACAAAATAGGGGTTGATCTTAAGAACTGAAGCGACGTTGTTCTTCGACTTGTCGGTGAGGTAATGATATGTCAGAAGTTTGCTGAAATAACTGAAAAGAGAAGCAATTGAAAGAGTAACCGGGTTATCTTTCGGATTGCCTGCAAAATAGTGAACTATCATATTGGCTTTCATGATATTCCTTTCGCCGACAGCCTTCTGAAGCTCAAAATTGTTGTACTCCTTGCTGATGCCGATATTCTTTTCTATAAGCGAAGTGGTTATGAGAGGCTTGCCTGAAGGAAGAGTGATTATCAGCTTGTCAAGCTCATTTACTGTTTTATGAAGATCCGTGCCCAGGAATTCGGTAAGCAGTGCGCTGGCACTCGGATCGATCTTTATTCCCTTTGTCATCAGGTATTTTTCGATCCAGGCCGGAACCTGGTAATCGCGCAGCCTGGCTGATTCAAAATATACATGATGACTGTCAAGAGTCTTGTACAGCTTTGTCCTTTTATCCAGGACTTTGTACTTATAATTCAGGACGAGGATTGTCGAGTTCAGGGGCTTCTCTGCATAAATAAGAAGGTCGTCAATCTTTTTCAATGTCTGTGCTTCCTTTACAATCACAACCTGGTGGCTTGCCATCATCGGGAATCTCCTCGATGTCTCGATCAGGGCCGGGACTGATGTGTCTTCTCCGTAAAAAATAAGCTGGTTGAAAGATTTTTCAGCTTCCGTCAGAATATTTTCTTCGATATAATCGGTGATCAGGTCTATATAATAAGGCTCTTCCCCGGCCAGAAAATAGACCGGCTTGAAGATCCTTTTCTTAAGATCAGATATTATTTCTTCGTAAGTCGCAGGCATATTAAAACCTTAAGTGTTTGACCGAAAGTCCCTGTTTCTTAATATC
>JBGOXH010000333.1:0-2782 GCA_041479075.1 Bacteroidia bacterium
CAAGGATTACTGCACAGTCGTGTTACCAAGTTGCTTGATGATGGAACATCCAACATTTATAAAAGTACATATTCGACATGCGATGCTGATACTCCTCATTTTTATATCAATCTCCCGAGGGCCAAGGTATACCCCGGCAAGAAAATAGTCTCCGGCCCTGGAAACCTGGTGCTTGAAGGTATTCCGCTGCCTCTTTATATTCCATTCGGTTTTTTCCCGATTCAGACAAAAAGAGCAGCTTCCGGTATTATCATACCAAGGCCACATTTTGAAGCTTTACGTGGTTATGCCCTGACCGAAGGTGGTTATTATTTTGCAATCAGTGATCATTTCGATCTTACTCTTAAAGGAGACATATTTGCCAACGGTTCATGGCTGGCAAATGCTCAATCGACCTATGATAAAAGATATAAGTACAGCGGGAACTTTTCTTTCAGTTATGCAAATAACATCGCTGGTCATAAAGGATTGTCAGATTACAGTAAATCAACAAACTACAGCCTTGCATGGACATATAATCAGAATGCAAAAGCAAGGCCTGGTTCCAGATTCTCAGCCAGCGTAAATATGAGTTCAAGCGCGTACGACAGGAACAACAGTTATAATCTTACCGATCATATTACCACAACTCGTCAGTCGAGTATAAGCTATTCCAAATCCTGGACAGGGAGGCCAATTAATTTGTCGGTAAGTATGAACCACAGTCAGAATGTCAGGAATAAAACTGTTTTCCTGAATCTGCCAAAGATGAATTTTAATGTTTCCAGGATTTATCCTTTTAAAAGCAAAAACTACTCTGGTCCGAAAAAATGGTACCATGATCTTCAGTTCCAGTATTCTGCATCTCTTGATAACAGGATCAACACCTATGACAGCCTCCTGTTTACAAATGCTGTCTGGAAGGATATGAAAAATGGATTTACACATGAAGCTCCTCTGAGCTTTCAGATCCGTCTTTTCAAAAATTTTTCAATTACTCCGCAGGTATCATATAAAGGTGTTTTATATACTCAAAAAGTTGAAAGAAGCTGGGATCAGATTAATAAAACCGTGGTATATGATACTTTAAGAGGTTACTTCTACGGGCAGGCAATAAATCCATCAATCAGTACTGGTTATAGTCCGCAGATTTTTGGAATATATCAGTTTACGAATCCAAATGCAAGAGTACAGGCAATTCGTCACGTTATCAAACCTTCTGTAACTTTTGGTTTTGTGCCTTATATTAATGGATTAAGTTCAAAAATGTACAGGCAGGTTCAGATCGATACGACCGGCAGGATGAGCAAATACTCCATTTATGATGGCAATATTTTTGGAACACCCTCATTATCAAACAAAAGTGGAAATGTTTCTTTCAGCCTTACAAATATTCTTGAGGCAAAAGTTTTTGCACGAAATGACACTACAGGTAAACCTAAGAAAGTCAGTCTTATAGATAACTTCGGAATTACTACTTCATATAACATTTTTGCAGACTCGATGAGATGGAGTCCGATATCAATGGTCATCAGGACAACACTTTTCCAAAAAGTAAATGTTTCTGCCAGCAGTAACTTTTCTTTGTATGCTCTGGATAGCAAAGGCAGACAGATAGGGACTTATTACTTCTCTCAGAAGAAAAAACTCATGCGTTTTAACAATTTTTCTGTGAGCCTGGATTTCAGTCTGGATGCACTCCTGAAAGGAGGTGAGTCAAAAAATGAGACAAGCAAAACCCAGGCACCTGCCTCAAAGCTGGGGAGGATTGGTTCTGACGACCGGACAGAAATTAGTCCTGCTGATCAGCAAAATGCAAAGGAAAGTCAGTTTGATCAGTATGGGTATATGAAATTTAATTCTCCATGGACAATGAATGTAAGTTATATACTGAACTATTCCAGGCCTGCTTTTAAATCGACAATTTCACAATCCGTTTCAGTCTATGGAAATATTCAACTTACAAGAAAAATGGCTATTTCATATAATTCCGGGTATGATTTTACAAGTAAAAAAATCACTATGACACAGTTTGTGATTACACGCGATCTTCATTGCTGGGATATGAGCTTTAGCTGGGTTCCGAATGGTTATATGAGAATGTGGGAGTTTTCAATCAAGGTTAAAGCACAGGTTTTAACCGATCTTAAATATGAAAGAAGAAAAGATTTTCACGACAACTATTAATATGAAAGAAACTATGAAACGGATAATAAAGACATCCAATGCTCCTGCAGCCATAGGTCCTTATAGTCAGGCAGTTGAAATAAACAGAACTCTTTATATCTCAGGGCAGATAGCTATCGATCCAAAAACAGGTAAGCTTGTCGAAGGTGACATCACTGTTCAAACAACCCAGGTGCTTAAAAACATTGAAGCAATCCTTCATGAAGCAGGTTACAATTTTATTAATGTTGTCAAATCAACCTGCCTTTTAAGTGATATTTCAAATTTCAAAGCGATGAACGATGTGTATGCCAGCTTTTATTTTGATCAGCAGCCTGCAAGAGCAGCATATGCAGTAAAGGATTTGCCAGTGGGGGCATTAATTGAAATAGAGACCATTGCGATGAAATAAAAAGAGCGTAGTTTAAAACTACGCTCATCACAATTTTCTTTAAATAATTTCATTGGTTCGGCGTAGTTTATAACTACGTCGATTTTCTTCTATTCCGCAACTATTTCAAAATCGACTTCGACTTTTACTTCTCTGTGGAGTTTGATAACTGCTTTATATTTACCAACTTCCTTGATCTGATCTTCCGGAAGGGAAATGCTTTTGCGATCAATTTCAAATCCCTGC
>JBGOXH010000176.1:0-5945 GCA_041479075.1 Bacteroidia bacterium
ACTGCAAAATGCTTTTCATCGAAAGTTACTTCCTTTTTCATTACAGATATTATAAGGAAATCCTGGACCATCTGTGAAAGTGAGTCAATGACAGGAAGGATACTATCAGCAGTCCCGTCAATCTGGAAAGATTTAAAGGCTTCTCCTGTTTTTGTATCAATTAACTGAGCATTCAACCGAACAATAGTGCCTGATTGTTTTATACTACCCCAGATATGGACATTTGCTTTGAGTTTCTGTGAAATTGAACTGGCAACAGATGGCGTAAGTGAAGTATAATCATTAAGACCTCTGCTCTGCAGCAAACCGGTGATTGATTCCAATTGCCTGACTTTCAATTCCTTTGAGTTTGAAAGTGAAGTGATTAAAATATTCTGAATACCATCCTGCCAGACATTCCAGAGAGTATCATTGGTCATATTCTGAAATGGCATAACCGCAATTGGAATTCTTCCATCCTTCGATATTAGTCTAGCCAGATTGTTCCGGCCGATCAACCCGGGATAGACAAACAATGCTGCAATTATTAATATTGTCAGGACCCCGGCTCCGATCAGCAATTTTTGCTTTGTTGATTTTGCAGGTTTTTTGACTTCATAAAATGCTCGTTCCTGTTCCCTGTGCTCAGTACTCTTCTCTACGGACATGTCCGGCTCCCCTTTCAATCCAAGAATGATCTCTTTTATCGCAAGGGCCGTCTTGTTTACCTGGTCGCGGTAAATAGTCTTGTTTAAATTCTCATCCGGTTTATCTTCCTTTGACCTCAGAGGTCTGTTTACACCTTCAGATTTATAAATAAATTCAATATCACGAAGGACACCTCCGATTATCGATTCACATAATCTTATATCGTTTATGTCAAGGTCATGGATACGGACCGGCAGTATTCTGTTTGCAATATTACCATTAGGCAATTTGACCTTCGATCCAAACTGATCGTGGGAAGCCATCTCTACAAACGCCTTAAACTCATGCTCCCATGCAAATGATTTAGGGTCGCAATATGTACGAGATATGATCGGGATAAAGACGAGACACTTCAGCTTGTCTTTCAGGGAGGCATCTACATCATGTGTCTCCAGTAATCCATCGTGAGGATTAATATCAAAGTAAACGCTAACTTCTTCTTTAAAAGTAGCCTCAAGTTCCTTCTTCAGATTGTCAACAAACTCCGTTACCCAACCCTCATATTTGTTGTCTTTCTGACGGTAACTGATGAAGATGTCGTATTCAAATCCGGGGATGAGGCTTGCCATATTAGTTAACCTTATATTTTTCTAATATTCTTTTAAATCCAGGCTGGTTTTTTAATGGTGCCCATCTGGGATCCAGCTCAAGGATTTTAGTGGAAAGAAATCCCGGAATTGATAATAAATACTCTATTTGCTCCAAAGCTTTGTCATATTTGCCAGTCATAACATAAATGAGGGCTAAATCTTCAATCGGATATGTACCCCTGTATGCCTCTTTACTTACAGGAAGTAATTTTACAGCCTTTTCGCCAGCGTATATTGCCTTATCATCGAGTCCCAATCCCGCATATGCAATACCTAATGAACTATACAATCTGTGATCTTCAGGAAAATCAATTATTTTCTTTTCAAGGAATATACGAGCTGAATCATAACAGGCATGTTCCAGTTCAGGTTTGTTCATCAAGCCATAGATTGTTGCATAATACAGATATTTTGGTCTGAAGTAAGCCTGATTTTGAATTACGTTATATTTTAGAAGTGACATTTCTTTTAGAGCCTCCTCATAGTTATTATCATAGACATCAATTATAACATTTGCTTGGATAACAAGCGAATCTGATACAGAAGATTTATTATTCCGGGCTGCATTCTCCAATATTTCTTTTGCTTTTTTCGTATTTCCATCCCATCGCAGAATCATCTGGGATAAAAACTGATAAGGGAAAACCCAATCCGGCTGAAGCGTAATTGACATATTATAGTATTTCTCAGCTTTATCATATTCCCGAAGTAAATCAAGTGTTTCTCCTACTTCCTCAGCTACTTCTGACCTTCTGGGGTCAAGATCTAAGGCTTTCTCAAAATAAGACTTTGCCATCTCCAAGTTTCCAATACGTCGATGGACGGCAGCTATCCACATTAAAATCTCCGAGTTATTAGGCTGATCTTTTAATATAAGCTCAAATTGTTCAAGTGCTTCGGAGTATTTCAAATAACCATAGTAATAATAAATACCTAAAGCAAGGTGAGCGTCCGGTAAGTCAGGATCAATTTCAAAAGCTTTGTCAATTACCTTTTTACTTTCAAGTATTACATTATTGTTATGATTCTTATAAAGCCAATATTGATCAAGCAGACATTTAGCGATTCCAGTATAGGCTAAGGCAAATTCCGGATCAAGTCCGATTGCTTTTTCATATAATTTAATTGAAGTCTTATTATCTCCCGAAGCAACAGCTCTCCAGTAATAGTAATTTCCCTCAAGGTAATAATTGTAAGCTTCAAGGTTTTCTGTGGGTCTTTTCTCAATCTTCCGTATTACTTCAGGCGTGAGTGTTGCTTTTAATTTATCAGCTATTTGCTTCGCAATCTCACTTTGTATAGATAAAATATCTTTCCAGTTACCTTCAAAAGTCTCACCCCATAGATGATTATCTGTAACTGCATTTATCAGCTGAACCCTGATTCTGATCTGATCCTCAACCCTTTGTGCACTACCTTCAATCAAATAATTAACCTTAAGTTCCTGTCCAATTACAGGGCTTGTTTTTGACGTTCCTTTGTATTGCATAACAGATGTCCTGGATCGTACAACAAATTCCTTTATTTTATAAAGCTGCATAATGATTTCATCTGTCATTGCATCCCCGAACCAAGAATGCTCTTCATCGTCACTCATATTTTCAAAGGGTAAGACTGCAATAGATTTTTCAACTGGTTCAGATGATTTAAATAGCTTTGGGATAAAGAAATACCCCAGAACTAACAACAAAAGCAATAAGAATGATCCTATAATGATTTTTGCTTTTAGGTTTTTTGACCTGTAAGGTTTTGTTTCAACAATTTTATCTGAAACTTCTCCAGCCTGGTGATCATGTTTTTTTATTGCTGTAATAATTTCCTTTACAGCATTTGCAACTTTGTTTATCTGATCGCGATAATAAGTTTTGTTTATATTGTCCTGTGGATGATCTTCGTTAGCTCTTAATGGTCTATTGACTCCTGCAGATTTATAAATGAAGTCCACACTACGAAGTATTCCTCCCAGCTCGTTTTCTAAAAGAGTTTTATCTTCAGGATCAAGATCATGAATCTTGACAGGCAATATTCTGCTGGCTACATTACCGCTGCTTAGCTTAATATCTCTTCCAAACTGATCTTCCTTAGACAACTTATTGAAGGCACAAAATTCGTGCTGCCAGGCAAAACTTTTAGAGTCGCAATAAGTTTGCGAAATAACTGGTATAAAAATTAAACATTTAAGCTTTTCCTCAAGGGAACGATCAACGGAATGAGTCTCAAGTAAACCATCGTGAGAATTTATATCGAAATAAACTGATGTTTTATCTTTGATTGTAGCCTCAAGTTCTTTGTTGAGATTATCCACAAACTCAGTTACCCAACCATCGTACTTATTATCGTTTTGCCGGTAACTTATAAAAATATCATATGAATAACCTTCAATTATGCTAGGCATCAGAGGTCTATTTATTTCATAATCAAATTTAAACTATAGTTGAGCCAAATGCAAGTATTTATTTGCTACGGTTGGACAGAATCCTAGAGTCAGGATTTATGAGTTTTAGTTATATTATTATATCTGCAACAAGCGGTTTTGTTGAAGGAAGGTTGAAAATGGAGGGGTGGTGGCTTGGTTCACATTTATTGTTATCGTAATTTTTCCCTATTAGTAGTATCCTTTAAGGAAGAAAATTGGTGTACCTTTAAGTTATAATATTATTTAACGGAATCGTTTTAATTAATGATTAAGAAAAGCTATGAAACCATTCTCACTTAGAAATTTTATAATGACATTATTCTTTCTTCAGTCTTTTGGGATCTCAATGTCCCAATTGCCTGCGGGCTTGAATAATAAAAGACTGTCTGTCAGTTTTTACAAGGGTCGTCGTGAAGCCCTCCGGCAGAATATGCCCCCTAATTCAGTCTTTGTCCTATTTGCGGCACCGGAAAGAAATTTTGCCTCAGATGTAGATTATGTATATCATCAGAATCCGGATATGTTCTATTTCTCCGGTTACACTGAACCAAATTCAATGATGTACATATTTAAGGAAGAACAGAAAACTGACAGAGTTAAAACTCCATTTACTGAAGTAATTTTTATACCAAAGGGAGAAGCGAATGAAATTACATTTACAGGTAAAATTATGGAGGCTGACGAAGTCATGAAAGAGCTTGGTATCCAGCTTGCAGTTGAGACCTCAAAATACGAAGAATTTCCAGTTGATCTGGCGAAATTCAAAATAATCATTACCGACAGGCTCCCGTCAGATGTCAGAGAGAGTAATACTCCTTCCTCACTCTCAGGTCTCATAAATGCTTTCAAGAAAAAAGCAGGAATTCAATATAATCCCGATGATTTCTCATTGATGCTAAGTAATTATCTTTCAGAATTAAAGAATGATACACAACAAAAGGCATTCATCCAGTGGGTTAAAGCATATATTTCCAGTCAATCAAATACTATAACTATCGACCCAGTCTTAATCCGTTATCTTAATTCGCCCGATTCACTGACGAGAGCTCTAATAAGGGATTCAATATCTAACAATCGTATTAATTATTTGTTTTTTAATCGTTTAACCACTTCTTTACGACAGATCAAAACTGAAGAAGAAATTGTAGTGATTAAAAAAGCTATTGATATTACATGTAATGCACACAATGAGGTGATGAAAGCTGCTACTCCCGAAATGAGTGAAAGAGAAATACAGGGCATACATGAGTTTATGTATAAGCTGAAAGGAGCAAAAGAAATAGGTTTTCCTTTAATAATTGCATCTGGGAACAATGGATGTACACTTCACTATCAGGATAACGATGCCCCAAGAGTTGGAAACAATTTAATACTTATGGATGTAGGAGCAATGTATTGCGGATACTCTGCAGATGTGACGAGAACGATTCCTGCTAATGGCAGGTTTTCTCCTGAGCAACTTGCAATCTATAATATTGTTCTTGAAGCCCAGGACTCTGCTTTTTCATACTGTAAGCAGGGAATACCATATATGAAACTTGATTTAACAGGCAGAAAGATAATTGCTGAAGGGCTAAAAAAACTGGGAATCATTGAAGAGACTGAGCAGGTCTCTATCTATCATCCTCACGGTATATCCCATCCGATCGGACTTGATGTGCATGATAAATATAATTATATCTCACCATTAACTAATGGGATGATTATTACACTGGAACCTGGCATTTATATCCCTGTTGGCAGCAAATGTGATAAGAAATGGTGGGGAATAGCTGTAAGGATTGAGGATGATATTTTAATTAACGATAACAGTCCTGTAAATTTATCACTATCCGCACCCAGAAAAGCTCATGATATTGAAAAACTCATGGCGAAATCAAGCCCTTTTGATAAGTTAAAGTAATTCATATTCCCGACATTTGATCTCAGCGTTATTTACTTCTATAACTACTTCAAAAGTAGTTTGCAGCGAGACATTCTTTCCTTTTAGCACGAGGAGTATTTTAATTAGGAGATGCCGCTTCTTTATAATGTTACTTTTGGATTGAGCATATCAAAGTCAAGAAATTAAACATTTTGCTGATTCCATTGTTGTCTCTGTATTAAATATAAATTAAAACCTATCTCAATTTTCATTGTAAAGAATTATGGAAGCTATTCAGGTTGGAGACATGATTCCTGATTTTTCCCTTAAAGATCAGGATGGAAATATGGTTGATATCAGCAACTTTCGTGGGAAGAAAAAACAGGTA
>JBGOXH010000121.1:0-8315 GCA_041479075.1 Bacteroidia bacterium
CTTAACGGAAATGAAATTACTTTCAGAATCGGAAGAGCATTATATAAAGGATCAGTAGATGGATCAAAAATAACCGGTACGGTAACAACTGATTCCTCTAAAAGCGATTGGGCTGCATATCTTCAGAATTAGTGTTTGGTTCATTTGTTTAGAACATAGTTGGCAATCAGCAAAAAGCAGTCGGCAAAAATTGTACTAATTGCCAACTGCTCACTGCCAACTGCTAACTCTTATTTTTAAACAGCTTTTGCAAGTCTGCCATCTCATCTCTAAATCTGGCAGCTTCGATAAAATTTAGTTCAGAGGCTGCTTTCTCCATGCTTTTCCTTGATTTCTCTATTGCCTTTTCAAGAGCTTCCCGGTTCATATATTTGACCACAGGATCTGCTGCGATATCAGGTCGTTCAGGTTCGATGTAGGCTTTTACAGCAACACCTTTCTTGCTCAGACCTATCAGTATGGATCCTTTTTTCCTGACTATCTGGGATGGGGTTATCCCCATTGCTTCATTGTATTTTAATTGTTTCTCTCTGCGTCTGTTTGTTTCATTGATAGTCATTTGCATACTGCCTGTAATCGTATCAGCATACATAACGACCTTACCATTAAGGTTTCTGGCAGCTCTGCCGGCGGTTTGAGTCAACGATCGTGAAGATCTTAAAAATCCTTCTTTATCTGCATCAAGTATTGCAACAAGCGAAACCTCCGGCAGATCAAGACCTTCCCTCAGGAGGTTGACACCAACGAGTACATCGAATGCTCCTGTCCTCAACCCCTCCATTATTTCAATACGCTCAATGGTATCAATATCGGAATGAATATACCGGCACTTTATGTCAAATCTAAGGAGGTAAGAGGATAACTCTTCGGCCATTCGCTTGGTGATCGTCGTGACTAGTGTTCTCTCTCCTGCCTTTGCTCTTTCCCTTATCTCATCCATCAGGTTATCGATCTGGTTAAGGCTGGGTCTCACTTCAATCGGCGGATCGAGGAGGCCTGTCGGTCGGATTACCTGATCAACAAATACACCTTCGCTTTTTTCGAGTTCATAATCAGCCGGAGTCGCACTGACATAGATTATCTGACCTGTAAGCGCTTCAAACTCCTCGATGCGCATCGGTCTGTTATCAAGTGCTGCCGGGAGTCTGAATCCATATTCGACGAGTGTCTGCTTACGTGAATGATCGCCTCCGTACATTCCCCTGATCTGGGGAATGCTTGCATGGCTTTCATCAATAATTGTTATGAAATCATCAGGAAAATAATCAAGAAGACAGAAAGGCCTTGTTCCGGATTTCCTTCCGTCAAAATAGCGGGAATAGTTTTCGATGCCGCTGCAATAGCCAAGCTCTTTTATCATTTCAAGATCGTATAAGACCCTTTGCTCAAGTCTTTTTGCTTCTTCCTTTTTCCCGATATCATTGAAATGGGTCACCTGGCGGGCGAGGTCATCCTGTATCTGGCTGATTGCCTGGTTAATTCTGTCTCGTGTTGTAACAAAAATATTTGCAGGATAAATTATGTACTCATTCAGGATTTCCAACCGGTTCCCGCTTACCGGATCAAACGTATAGATCTCTTCAACCTGGTCACCAAAAAAGACTACGCGGACAGCTATATCTGCATAAGCAGGGTAAATATCGACTGTATCTCCTCTGACTCTGAAAGTACCATGTCTGAATTCAAGTTCATTGCGTGAATAAAGGCTGTCAACCAGCTTCCTGAGAAATTGATTTCTGGCGATATTCTGGCCTTTCACCACCTGCACTGTATTAGAATGAAAATCATCAGGATTGCCAATGCCGTAAATACATGATACAGAAGAGACTACTATAACATCTTTACGGCCTGAAAGCAGTGATGAAGTGGCGCTTAGCCGGAGTTTTTCGATGTCTTCATTTATTGAGAGGTCTTTTTCGATATAAGTATCTGAAACAGGCAAATATGCTTCCGGCTGGTAATAATCATAGTATGAGACAAAATATTCGACAGCATTTTCAGGGAAAAATTGCCGGAATTCTCCATAAAGCTGAGCGGCAAGAGTCTTGTTATGACTCAGAACAAGCACCGGTCGGTTTACCTTTTCAATTACATTGGCAATAGTAAATGTCTTTCCTGAACCTGTAACCCCAAGCAGGGTCTGGAAAGGAACCCCCTTTTTGAGTCCGTCTACGAGCTGTTCAATAGCTACGGGCTGGTCGCCGGTTGGGACAAAATCTGATATGAGCTTAAAATCCATTCAGGGTAGAATTCGAAGATTAAGAATCAAAACAAACCTACTTAAAAAAAATCACACATGTTAATTTTCGATTTTTTTTATCATTTACAGCTCGGCGAAGTCTTTGACTTCGTCGTGGTAAAGTGTAGTCTTAGACTACATTTAAATCAAGCGAAGTTACAAACTTCGCTTAGCAAATAGTTCTGATAGATTTCTTATAATTCAATAAAATTGATATTTAGATATTGTTTCTTTTTGTGTAAATTAGAAGTCAAGATTGTCTCGTTCAAAATTAGTGCTATATGACAACCGGATATCAAATTAAAGATCAGGATGCATTGTACTTCCTTACTTTCCAGATTGTTGATTGGCTTGATGTTTTTACGAGAAAGGTTTACAAGGATATTATTATAGACAGTTTTAAATATTCAATTGAGAATAAAGGATTTGATCTTTTTGCATATGTCATCATGTCGAACCATGTTCATCTGATTGCTCACAGTTCAACAGGTCAATTAAGTTCAGCAATCAGAGATATTAAGAAATTTACCAGTAAGAGGATTATTAATACATTATTAGAAGTCAATGAAAGCCGAAAGGAATGGTTATTGAACAGGTTTAAGTTTAGGGCTTCACAACATTCTCGTAATGAAGTGTATCAGGTCTGGACACACGAAAACCATGCTGTTTTACTTTATAGCAATGAATTTATCAGAGAAAAAATTGATTACATACATTATAATCCGGTAAGAGCTGGAATTGTCAGAAATCCAGAGGATTATTTTTATTCAAGTGCACGAAATTATGCTTCTTTAGATGCACCTATTGATATTCAGGTTTTAGTTCTTCCCTGGTATACTTACAGATAGAAACTGACTTAGTATCTGTCGATGTCTGTGATTTCGTTTATTTTGAAAGAACTGCTCGGTGAATTATTAACTTCGCTTTGCTAAGGTGCGTGATTACGTAATTTCATCGTAGCTCGGCGAAGTCTTTAACTTCGTCGTGATAAAGTGTAGTCTTAGACTACATTTAAATCAAGCGAAGTTGCAAACTTCGTTTAGCTCAAGGTAGAATTCGAAGATTAAGAATCAAAACAAACCTACTTAATAAAAAAGTACACATGTTAATTTTGGATTTTTTTTTTATCATTATTCCAATTTTCATAAAAATCCCAAAAAAATCTTCTTATTTTTAAGGATAATTTTCCCCTGGCCTGCTATTTTCTATGCAGGCATAAAAAAAATGAGCCTCTCCCGGGGCTCATTTTTTCATAAAATCCACTTTGAAAATTATCCTAGATATCCTTTAAGCAGTCTGCTTCTGGAGGTATGTCGTAACCGTCTGATAGCTTTTTCTTTTATCTGACGTACTCTTTCGCGGGTAAGCCCGAATTTCTCGCCAATCTCCTCAAGGGTCATCTCCTGGCAACCTATTCCAAAAAAGAAACGGATAATATCTCTCTCTCTTTCGGTAAGAGTAGCAAGAGCCCTGTAAATCTCCCTCGACAGAGACTCGTCCATCAGAAGCTTATCTGCGACTGGCGAGTCGGAATTTGTAAGAACATCGAGGAGACTGTTATCTTCTCCTTCAATGAATGGAGCATCCACGGAAACGTGCCTGCCTGAAACTTTAAGTGTATCAGTCACTTTCTCCTTCGGAAGTTCAAGAACATCTGCAAGCTCTTCCGGTGAAGGAGTACGTTCATTCTCCTGTTCAAATTTGGAGAAAGCTTTATTAATCTTATTAAGCGAGCCTACCTGGTTAAGCGGTAATCTGACTATCCTCGATTGTTCGGCAAGAGCCTGGAGAATAGACTGTCTTATCCACCATACGGCATACGAAATGAACTTAAATCCTCTTGTTTCATCAAATTTTTCAGCAGCTTTTATAAGCCCGAGATTCCCTTCATTAATAAGGTCCGGCAGGCTTAGCCCCTGGTTCTGATACTGTTTTGCAACAGAAACTACGAAACGCAGATTTGCTTTGGTGAGCTTTTCAAGAGCTGTTCTGTCTCCTTTTTTGATCCGTTGAGCCAGTTCAACTTCTTCTTCTACTGAAATCAACTCTTCTTTACCAATCTCCTGCAGATATTTATCGAGTGAAGCACTCTCCCTGTTCGTAATAGATTTGGTAATCTTTAACTGTCTCATAGGGATTTAAAAAATTTTCGCAAAGATAATGCTATTATATGTAATAACAAAATATATCCGGTATTGTTCATAATCAGTGGGTTTATTTACAACCCACTGATTTATAAGGATTTGAATATTATACCAGCTTAATTTCCATATTTGTAGTCGAAATGGGTGCCGTCTGAATAATAGCCTTCTATGGATTTCAGGCTGTTTTCGTTACTGGTAGCTGTACGAACATCTTCAGCATTCCTGACTTTCTTTCCATTTATACTGAGGATAATTGTTCCCTTTTTCAATCCTATATCTTTAAATCTGCCGTCACCCAGGTCAATGATTTTTGTACCATAATCGACATTATACAATCGCTTATCATTCGGACTTAATGTCTCCAACCTTGCACCGTAAACGACGCCTATACCCATACCCGGAGTTATGACATTTGTATTATTAGCAATATTTTTTAAAGTAACCGGAACTGTATTCTCTTTCCCGTCTCTGATATAGGTTATAGATACTTTGTCACCCGGACGGTGTTTTCCAACCTGCTCCTGAAGTTCAGAGACCGTATTTACCGGAACATTATCAACCTTAACGATCACGTCATTCTTCTTAAGGTTGGCATCGGCAGCTGAGCCATTTTCCAGCACTTCTGTTATTAATGCACCTTTTACCTCCTTAAGGTTTTGTTTCTCAGCATCTTCAGCTGTGACTTCGGCGATATGCACACCGATTATAGCTCTTTGAACCTCTCCATATTGTCTTATATCATCAATGACTTTTTTCACTATAGTAACCGGTATGGCAAAAGAGTTGCCTATGTATGTACCGCTCGGAGATGAGATTGCAGAAGTTATTCCGACCAGCAAACCCTGTGTATCTACAAGTGCTCCGCCGCTATTCCCCATGTTGACAGCAGCATCGGTCTGGATATATGACTCTAACGGGTAATCACTGTTAATAAGATTGAGAGTTCTTCCTTTTGCACTTACTATTCCGGCAGTTACTGTTGATGTAAGGTCGAATGGATTTCCGACAGCGAGAACCCATTCTCCTACTCTGAGTTTCTCTGAATCACCATATTTTATGTATGTCAGGTTGTTAGCTTTAATTTTAATTAGAGCAATATCCGTACTCGGATCGCGCCCGATAACCTGCGCAGTGAATTTCCTGTTATCATTCAGGGTAACCTCAATGTTTTCAGCATCTTCAACTACATGATTATTGGTTATTATATAACCGTCAGGTGAAATAATCACTCCTGATCCATACCCGGAAACTTCCCTTGGTCTGCTATCGTAACGGTTGCCATAGAAAAATTCCAATATAGGATTTTCCGGCTGCGAAACCATTGCTTTCACTTTAACATGAACTACTGCATGCACAGTCTGTTCAGCAGCATAGGTAAAATCGACCTGACCATCCGGTATCTGGAATGAAGTAAGAACTGCCTGTGTTGCAGGGATCTCAATTTTTGAACTGTCGCGGGCTACAACAGCAGCCGGCTTCTCAATAAAAGTTGTATATGCGAACAAAGCAATTGCTGCTCCGAGAATAGCCATTAACAATCCACCTAATAAATACTTTCCTTTCATAATAATTCTTTTTAATTAGCGACTGATTTAGTTTGTCAGCGGTTATCAAATATTATGCCTTGATAAAAGTTCATATCTTTATAACCGTTTTCTGACGTTTTTGTTTCACAAAGATCATGCTTTTTTTCTGTGATCTTCAACATATTACGCATATTTAACTTCAATTTAACAGTGATGAATATATCTTTTAACAAATATCAGGGTGCAGGTAACGATTTCATTATCATAGACAACCGTGAGGGAGAAATTAATCCGTCGGATTCAAAACTTATTAACAAATTGTGTAACCGCCGTTTTGGCATTGGCGCAGACGGGCTTATTCTTATCTCCGGCTGCACCAAGGCAGATTATGAGATGAAATATTTCAATTCTGATGGTAAGCTCGGATCCATGTGCGGAAACGGAGGAAGATGTAGTGCCCATTTTGCCCTGAAATCAGGAATTGCCAGACAAAATCAAAAATTTCTTGCTTATGACGGACTTCATGAAGCAACAGTAGATAATGATTCAGTACGTCTGCAGATGGGAAATGTAAATGAATTCATGATTGTAAACGGAAATTATTTTATAAATACAGGATCACCCCATTATATTGTTTTTACACATGATGCTGATAAAGTCAATGTGGCTGAAGAAGGAAAAAGGCTCCGGTGGTCAAACGAGTTTGCTCCCGGAGGAACCAATGTGAATTTTGTACAGGTTGTTGATAATGGACTCTATATCAGAACATTTGAAAGAGGAGTTGAAGAAGAGACATTAGCATGTGGTACCGGTGTCACTGCCTCTGCCATTGCTTCAGTTCTGGCAGGACATTTTGGTGCTGGTCCGGTTAATGTCAGGACAAAGGGAGGAAATCTGAAAATCGAGTTCGATATCAAAAATGAAAAAGCGACCAACATCTGGTTATCTGGTCCGGCTACGTTTGTGTTTGAAGGAATAATTAAGATTTAACCACGAGAAACACGGAGTATCACGGAGAAGAACACGGAGCTGAATAAAATAAATCCGTATAAATCCGTGAACTCCGTGGTGAAGAAGAAAAGATTGCTTCGCTCCGCTCGCAATGACCCTACACAATGATAAAATGACAACAAATAAGTAACCTATAATTATTTGAATATGAAAAAATTCCTTACTGTGTCGGTCTTGATTCTGATCTATGCTTGCTCAAAGCTTTCAGGTCAGCCGGGAACAATTGAATTGATGAATGCAATTAATAAGGTCAGTACCAATATTGATGATCTGAGTCACCGGTTTGATATTCTGCAGAAGGAAATCGACGATGTTCAGTGGTACAATAAGGTTGGCGATATTGCTTTTATTGATAAGGTCTATATCACCGGCCCTCCGCTCGCAAAAGAGAAGAATCCGACAGGACAGGGAGCCGGAAATCCTGTAAAATTCTGGACATATATTTTTATTCCGAAAGATGCCGATCCGGCGAAGAAATATCCCCTCCTGGTTTTTCCACATGGCGGTGTTCATGCCGATTTTACGACATATTACACCCATATCGTCAGGGAAATGGTATCACAGGGGTATATCGTTACAGCCCCTGAATACCGTGGATCAACGGGTTATGGCACTGCCATGTACAATAGTATTGATTATGGCGGTCTTGAAGTTCAGGATGTTGATGCAAGTCGCCAGTATATGATAGATAACTACACTATTGTTGATAAAGACAGAGTGGGCATAGTTGGCTGGAGTCATGGTGGTTATATTGCTCTTTTTGACATCTTTACCTACCCGCAAAACTATAAAGTGGCATTTACCGGAGTGCCGGTGAGCGACCTGATAGCTCGTATGGGATATAAGGATCAGGAATACCGCGATCTGTTTTCAGAACAGGCTGCCATAGGCAAGCCGGCTGATCAGAATGTTGCAGAATACCGGAAAAGATCTCCGGCCTGGCAGACCGATAAATACCAGAACACACCTCTTCTCATTCATACAAATACCAACGACGAAGATGTTAATGTACTTGAAGTCGAACATCTGATTAAATCTCTGAAGGTTGAAGGTAAGAGCAATTTCTCCTACGAAATATTTGAAAATATGCCCGGTGGTCATTCTTTCGACAGGATGGATTATAAAGAAGCAAAAGAGATAAGAATGAAAATCTATAATCACCTGAACAAGTACCTGACACCACCAAAACCATTTAAGTCTGTTAAGGATCTTCAGAAGTCTGGATATGGATTTAATTAAAAATGAAGAACTTACACAGAGAGACACAGAGAAGGCACAGAGATCCACAGAGTTAAAACCATGTATTTTTCTTGTCTCTGTGGCACTCCGTGTCTTCTCCGGATTTCCTCTTTGTAACTAAAAGAAATGATGCAGGGTACAATTAATGAACAAAGA
>JBGOXH010000182.1:0-5820 GCA_041479075.1 Bacteroidia bacterium
ATATTTATCTTTAAATTGTAAAAAGGTTGATCCAATCCGGATCAACCTTTTTTTTATTTATTGACATTTTTACAAATATTAAAATTATTATACCACAAATTTCCGAAATTAGCACCTGGAAAAAATGTAAAACAAGCTGAAATGACAAATAAAAACATTTTTCTCATTGTGCTGATTGTCTTTCTTTTAACAGAATGCCAGACAAAAAAAAGCAATTCCGGAACAGCCTCATCGGCTATTCCGGTGGTCACCGGTTCAGCTGTAAAAATCGACTCCGGAACAGATATTTCAATAAGCGGGAATATTGAAGGATATAAAACTGTCCGGCTCGGTTTTATGGTCGCAGGCAAAATTGATTTCATTGCTGCAAATGAAGGCCAGGTGATTTCAAAGGGAGAGCTCCTTTCAAGTCTCGATCCAGCCAGCTATGCCATAGCAAAAGAACTTGCCGACATACAGGTAAACCAGGTGCAGGACGAATACGATCGACTGAAATTAATGCACGACAATAACAGCCTGAGCGAGAGCGATTTTGCAAAAATAAATTATGGCCTGCAACAGGCCAAAGCACAGCAAAAGCTTCATACAAAGAATTTATCCGATACAAAATTGTATTCCCCTATCGAAGGAGTATTGCTTAAAAAGCTTGGTGAGGTTGGAGAAATTACCGGAGTGGGCATTCCGCTCTTAGTCGTTTCAGATATACGGAAAATAAAAGTTAATGCGTATATACCTGAAAATGAGCTGCAGAACATTAAAATAGGGCAAAAAGCGAAAGTTCTTATATCATCATTAAATGAACCTTACGAAGGTAAAATTACTGAAGTCGGCTCTGCCGCTGATCCGGCATCAAGAGCATTTTCAGTAAAGATTGAAATTGATAATCCAAAAATGCTTATACGTCCGGGAATGATCGCTGAAGTAACAATCGCCTCAGATAATAAGAAAGAGGTTTTGGTAATCCCTGTTGAAGCAATTCAGCATGATTTCAATGACCAGAGTTTTGTATATGTGGTTGATAATAAACTTAATAAGGCTTTCAGAAGAAATGTAAGCCTCGGGCAGTTATTCAACGACAAGATTGAAATTACTTCAGGCCTCAGTGAAAACGAAATCGTTGTTACAGGGGGACAGCAAAAATTAGTGGACGGATCATTGATAACCACAAATAAATGACCTGCTTATGAATTTTGTCAAAGCTACTTTGAAATACAAGCAGGTTACTTTTTCGGTATTGCTGCTGATGTTTGCCCTCGGGGTAAATTCTCTGATCAATATGCCTCGTCGGGAAGATCCGAAAATCACAATTCCGGGAGGTCTGATTATCGCATATTTTCCAGGAGCCAATACTGCCCAGGTTGAAGACCAGGTAACCAGAAAGCTTGAAGAGTATCTTTTTCAGTATGAAGAGGTTAAGAAAGAAAAAACTTATTCTATCTCTTCCGACGGTATGGTGGTTGTTCATATATGGCTGCAGGATAACGTCAGAAAACCTGATATTTTCTGGAGTAAACTCAGACATCAGCTCCTTGTCGTAAAGGCACTTGAGTTACCTCAGGGAGTAATTGGGCCTGTTGTTAATTCCGATTTTGGAGATACTGAATCGATGATAATCGGAATAGAAAGCGACGAAGCAGGCTATAATGAAATGAAAGAATATATTTCAAAGTTGGAAGATCAGTTACGTCCAATTTCTGCCTTATCCAAATTAAAACGAATTGGCGAGCAGAAAGAACAGATAACCGTCACTTTCAGTTCTGAAAAGATGTCGCAGTATGATATCAGCCTCCAGCAGGTTGTCAAAATACTTCAATCGCAGAATCTTATAAATCCGACCGGTGAAATAAAATCTGAAGATCTGAGTACGCCTCTCTATACAAATGGATATTACAACAATGAATATGATGTTAAAAATCAGATAGTTGGCGCTTCCAAAACCGGAGCCGTAGTACGGCTGGGTGACATTGCTGAATTCAACAGGGAGTATGCAGAACCGACCAGTAAAATCACTGTAAACGGGAAGAAGGCTGTTTTGCTTGCAATTCAGATGCATGAAGGGAAAAACGTAGTCAAGATAGGCAAAGAGGTTGAGAAGAAACTTGATGAGTTTGCGAAACAACTTCCGGGTAACATGGAGCTTACAACTTTTATAAATCAACCAAAGATTGTCAGCAAAAACATTTCACAATTCCTGCGTGAATTTCTACTTGCAATAATTGCAGTTATAATAGTAGTTTTTCTGCTGTTGCCGTTTCGTATCGCAGCGGTTGCTGCCACTGCAATACCGATGACTGTCTCAATAACATTTGCTCTCCTGCACACATTCGGGCTTGAGCTTCACCAGGTATCGCTGGCATCTCTTATTGCAGTACTTGGTATGGTTGTGGACGATGCAATTGTTATTGCCGACAACTATGTTGAACTGCTCGACCGTGGTAACGACAGGTGGACTGCTGCATGGCGCAGCGCTACTGATCTTGTGATTCCTGTTCTTACAGCTACAATAACTATAATCGCATCTTTTCTGCCATTGGCAATTCTGACCGGTGCAATAGGCGAATTCATAAGAGCTCTTCCGATAACCGTAACAATAGCGCTTTCATCATCATTCCTTGTCGCAATGTTCCTTACCCCAATACTTTGCTATGTATTCATCAGGAAAGGATTGCACGATCCTAATGATCCTGGTAAACGTAAAAAGATTTCCATCCTCGATTTCATGCAATCAACTTATAATAAATCAATTGAGTGGTGTCTGAAACATTCACGGATCACAATTACCGGAAGCCTTGCAACTATCTTACTGGCTGCATTACTTTTTAAATTTGGTATCAAACAGAAGTTTTTTCCTGAAGCTGAACGCGATCAGTTTACAGTCGAACTCTGGATGCCTACCGGAACTAAACTTGAAAAAACCGGGGAGGCTATTCTCAGAATTGAAGATGTTGTGAAGAATGACGAAAGGGTTAAATCTTATGCGACTTTCATTGGCAGGAGTGCACCTCGTTTTTATTATAACTACTCTCCCGAGATGCCGGTAACAAATTATGCGCAGATACTTATAAACACAAAAAGCAAAAAAGCTACTGAATCTTTGTACAGGGAGCTGACAAAGAAAGTTGGTTCCATTGTTCCTGAAGGTTTGCCTCATGTTAAGCTGATGCAACAAGGCCAGCCCCTGACTGCTCATGTGGAGGTACGGATATCAGGTGATAATATAGCCCGATTGCAGCAGATTGGAAATGATGTTCAGGATATTCTCAGAAGAACTCGCGGAAGTGATAAGATAAAAACCGACTTTGGTGAAGACTTTTATGGAATAAAAATAAATCTTAAGGATGAAGCTGCACGGCTCGGTTTTACAACAACAAGTATTTCGCAGATGGTATACACGGGATTTAACGGATATGCGGTTTCAACACTTTACGAAGGCAATAATCCGATTAGTATTGTTCTCAGACTTGATGAGAATAACCGTAAGAATCTGGATGATCTTCAGAACATTTATCTGCAGTCACCTGTAACAGGAGCCTCAGTTCCGCTTCGCCAGGTCGCAGAAATAAAACCCGACTGGCAAAAAGGAAAGATCATTCACAGGAACGGTGTGCGAACATTAACTATTCAGAGTGAAACAAAAGATAGTGTTCTGCCATCGGAATTGCTAAAGGCAATAAGACCTGAAATAGCAAAACTGGATCTGCCATCAGGATACAAAATATTCTATGGAGGAGAATATGCCAATCAGCAGGAAACATATAGCTATATGGTTATAGCACTGATAATCAGCATTATCGCCATATTCCTTGTATTGCTTTTCCAGTTCAGGAACCTGAAAGAAGTCGGGCTGGTAATGCTTACTATTCCTTTAAGCTGGTTCGGTGCAATTTTTGGTTTATTTATTACAGGCAATGACTTTGGATTTACTGCTTTCACTGCTCTTATAAGTCTGTCCGGTATTGTGGTTCGTAATGCAATAATACTTATCGATCATACCAATGAACTGCTGAGAAAAGGGATGGACATACCAACTGCAGCTTATGAAGCCGGGAAAAGACGTTTGCGGCCAATTTTCCTTACCGCAATGGCAGCAGCTATCGGTGTGCTTCCAATGATTCTTTCAGGATCGCCTTTGTGGAGTCCGCTTGCCAGTGTAATAGCTTTTGGAGTAGTATGGTCGATGGTGATATCCACAATTACCATACCGGTACTCTATACTGCCACAATCAAACCAGGTGATAAAAGAGATTTAATGGAAATCAAAATATCAGAGCAAAGTGCAAACTAAAATATTTCCGAAAATAATTGCAGCTGTTGTTGCTCTGGCCCTGGCAGGCCAGCTGCAACTCAAAGCTCAGAACCAGAAGACACTCAAGCTGGAAGATGCAATAAATATGGCCTTGCAGAATAATCATCTTCTGAATGTCAGGAAATTACAGGTCGATGAAAAACAGCAGAAGGTAAATGAAGACCGGATTAAATACCTGCCAACAATTGGTATAGGAGGATCATATCAGTATAATACAAATCTGCCCAGTATAACGGTTGAAGAAGGCAGATTTGGAGCTTTACCTTTCAGTGGAATATATTATCCATTACCTCCAACCGACGAAATTATTGAAGTGGGCAAGCATAACGTCTATAATGCCGGAGTTACTGTTTATCAGCCGTTGACGCAGATTGGCAAAATAAATGCAGGAGTCAGGTACTCAAAGACAGAGCTGCAGATTGCCCGGACAGAAGAAGTCAAAGCCGGATTCCAGGTAAAACAGGGTGTCGAAAAGCTCTATTTTGGCCTTCTGATACTCCAGAAACAAATTGAAGAGGCTGGACTTAAAGTAACCCTGGCAAAGACAAAACTCCATGACGTCGAGAGTGCTATTGCTGCGGGAAAAACGACAGAATCAAACAAATATGGACTATCTGCCATCGAAGCTGATGAAGAACAGAATTTATTGAAGCTGAAGATTCAGTATGACGATTATTCGGATGATCTTAAACTTCTTACCGGTCTTGATCAGACAGAACCTTTAGTATTGGAGGCGGTTCCGGTTGAAAATTTTATAGAAAACCTTTCAGCTATCGATACTTCTTTATATCAGGCCAGCCTGAATAACAATGATCTGAAAATAGCTTCATTATACAAAACGAAAGCTGATTATTCTATCAGAGTGAGTAAATTCACTTATCTGCCTGATCTCGGCATCCTTGGAGGTTATACATATCAGGAAGGTACCGATATTTACCCTAAAAATAACACCTTTATCGGTGCTTCACTTAAATGGAACCTGCAGGATATATTAACAACCAGAACTATTCAGAGACAGAGAATATATCTTAAAAAACAGGCTGAAGAAAATCTCGCAAATACAAGGGAGCAGGTCAATAATGATATTGCTAAATCTTACCGCAAATTAAAGCAGGCCGAAGAGCTGATTAATGTCGCCGGAAAGGTTGTGGAATATCGTCGAGAGGATCTTAAAACTCAGAACGACAGACGTAATTCCGGACTGAATCTTGAGTCTGATCTGCTTACGGTTAAGGCAGCAATGGCAAAAGCAGAATCAGATTTTTATGCAGCACAGCTTAATTACAGGATCTCTCTTTCGGAATTGAAAATCCTTATTGGAAGTTACTAATCATCAATTTGTATAAGTATATATTTGGTGTGTTGAAAATGTGATTTCAACCACCCCGTCACGCCTATGGCGTAACACCCCTCCTTTGAAAAGGAGGGGAAATATCTGATTTTCTAATTATTAACTTTCTCCTCCTCTTCAGAGGAGAGCCTGCCCCGCATCAGCGGGGAGTACCCTGACCGAA
>JBGOXH010000302.1:0-3321 GCA_041479075.1 Bacteroidia bacterium
ATATATGGTTTTGAATAAGCCTGAAGAAATTGATACGATCCTCCTTCAGAACAGGAAATTTGTTTATGTTGATAAAGCCTTTTATGAGATAATTGTTAAAGGTCGGGTCACGCTTTTCATTAAGCATAAGGGCCGCTATACCGTAGTGTCAACCCCTACTGCATATGGTATGAAATCACCAACCAACGCTACAATAAATATTACTGCAGCCAGAGCTGGAAACCAGACTAGGCAGATAGAACCTCCCGACAATGTAACAGTATCTCTTGCAACAGTTTACTGGGCAAAAATCAATGGTGAGATGAATAAATTTACTTCAGAAAGACAATTTTTGAAGCTTTTCCCGGAATCAGAGAATAAACTAAAAGAATTTATTAAAAATTCAGGAATTGATGTTAAATCGAGGGAAGGCCTTATTCAGCTTGGAAATTATTGTAACGAAATTTCAGCAAAATAGAATTATCTCTCAATCTTTAAATTCACCAGCTCCAGTTTTGTTGCAGTTACCTTGAGAATTCTGAAAACCAGGTTTTTGACTCTTATTACATCATTATTTCCGGGAATGCTCCCGTGAAAATAGAGTATCATTCCTGCAAGTGTTTCATAATCATCTTCTTCTGGCAGACTCAGATGATATTTTTCATTCAGGTAATCTATTTCAAGACGCCCTGAAAAAATATATTCTTTATTCCCTACAACTTTTTCTGTAAGCTCATTCACGTCGTGCTCGTCCTCAATATCTCCTACAATCTCCTCAAGAACATCCTCAATAGTCACCATACCTGATGTACCTCCAAACTCATCAACCACAAGCGCTGCATTCTTCTTTTCTTCTACAAATACCTTTAACAGCTTGTTTGCAGCCATTGTCTCAGGAACAATTGCGAGCTTCCTGATGCTTGATCTTATATCTGAAGGATTTCTGAAAATATCCTTTAGCTCAAAATATCCGATAATATTATCGATGGTATTCTGATAAATCAGTATCCTGGAATGTTGTGTTTCAATAAACTTCTCTTTTAATTCTTCAAGCGAACTTGAGCAGTCAATTGCCTCAATCTCAGTCCGGGGAACCATACATTCCCGAAGCTTTACATTAGAAAAATCAAGGGCATTCTGAAATATTCTGATATTGTGATGATCGGGTTCTGACTCTTCTTTGCTTTGCTTGCTTAAATTGACAAAATGATCCAGATCAACCTTGCTGAAAACCACATTCTCCTGAATCTTCTCACCAGACTTATTTTTAAAGAAGATTCTGATAAACAGATTTGAAGCAGCCAGAGTGAATTTGCTTATCGGATAAAAAATCCAGAAAAAAAACAGCGTTGGTATACTTAAAATTTTCAGGAAGAAATTAGGCGATATAATAAAAATTGTCTTTGGGAGGAATTCAGCTACCAGCAGAATGACAAATGTGGAAATGATAGTGT
Source organism: Bacteroidia bacterium (assembly GCA_041479075.1). Taxonomy (GTDB): domain Bacteria; phylum Bacteroidota; class Bacteroidia; order Bacteroidales; family VadinHA17; genus LD21. Next base: position 1,434 of record JBGOXH010000302.1, read on the forward strand.
TAAATATGAGAACCAAAAGATCTGATCCGAAGAGAGGTGTGAGAAAAGGTCCGAGAAGCTTTGAAAAAAAGAGGCCATAAATTACCAGTGCGATATTATTCCCAATCAGCATTGTTGCAATATACTGGCCCGGATTATTGGTAAATACTTTTATTATTTCAGAACCAAAAATACCCTGTTTTCTGTCAAGCTCAATACGGAGTTTGTTGGAAGTGATAAAAGCAATCTCCATACCGGAAAAGAATGCAGAAAAAAGTATTGCAAGAAGTATGATAAAGATGCCATTCATATCTCAAAGTTAACCTTTTTTTCTCTCCCGGTGTCTAAGCCAGGCAAAGAGAAATGAGATAAGTGACAATAGTGCAAAAATGAATATTTTATTGCCTCCGGTGGTTATTGCATACCTTATACCGACAGCTAAACATAACAATCCTGTAATAATCCAGACTATTTCAATAATAAGAAGAAAATGTTTACTCATCGTGAAGATAAATAGTTGCAGTAACATTTTTTATTCTACGTCGTGTCAGCCTTACATCAGACTCAAATCCGCTCCCTATTACTGTCTGATCCTCATTTGTTATCTTGACATATCGATCGGTATAAATAATTTCTTTAATCTGATCCCAGAACAGCTGATCGGTTTCAAGCTTATCGTTGGTTTCATTTATTACAACCACACTGTCTTTAAGCTCCCATAAGCTTTTCTTACTGATATACTTGGCATATTTCGAGGTAGCACGACCGACAGGCTCTGGATGACCGTCATAAAAAGTAACATTTATTCCGTGCTTAAATTCAGAATATGGTATTTCGGCATTATCATAAGATTCCATGAGGGGAAATGACAAGATCAGCTGGACCTTCCCGGAATCGGTAAATGTTGTTGTATCATTCTTTGCAGTAACCGACGGGAGTGATAGAATATCTGTTTTTTTAATTGTACCAATTTTCTTTTCGCATGAAAATGAAAAAAGAGCAGTTGACATCAGAGCTGCTGTCAGAGACCTGTTCAGATTTATTTTTATGAAGCTTTTCAAAAATAGAAGGATAATAATGATATTAAAGTACTGAAATACTGTAAAATATCAATCATATTTTCTTTTGAGGAACCAGCGATCGTACATATTGAGACTTAATCCCATTGTAAAGTAGTTTTCAAAATGTACTATATCTCCTCCTTTCCAGGATTTCTTAGTATAATCAAAGAAGAAATTAGCCTTTGACAATGAACGCCTCAGTGGTATCCCGAATCCTATGCTTGCTCCGAATTCTTTTACCTGCTTACCTTTAAGAACCAGGTAGTTATCTTCAATATGACCACCAATACGGTATTCTATCCTTTTTAAGAAGCTGTAATTCGAAAACTTATCGGGTATGTACTCAGCCCCGACAAGCAAAGCTTTTGTATCGGCCACATATCCATCCGAACCATGAAATTTAGCATTTGACCAGTTTGTATATAAAAAATCAATTCCGGTAGTGAATTTATTATTCTTACCAAATGATAAGCCCAGACGCAAGGTTCCGGGAAGATGGGCTTTCGTTGAATCATCAACTATGCTAAAAAGAGTATCTGATATTCCATAATAATTAAAGCGGTACGTTATGCTTTCATATTGTGATTTACACTTATTACCTGAATTCCATGAGGCCCCGGCATTTAGAAAATAATTATTTTTTAACAGGACAGAATACTGAAGGCCAAGATCAACCCCGATCCCTGTCAACTGAAGCTTTTCATTAATAACTGTGTTAAATACATTCATATCTTTCGTAAAGTCAAACTCGTTGTATCTTTTAATTGATCCGAAAAGCAGGGTCATATTAACTCCGACAGAAAGATTCTTTGTAATATTAACACCGGAACCGATGAAAAAATTTGTAA
>JBGOXH010000013.1:0-19976 GCA_041479075.1 Bacteroidia bacterium
AAACCAAGCCTGTGCATCCCGGAGTCAATTTTTATATGAACCGGATAGTGAACAATCCCATGCTTTGAAGCAATATCCGAAAATTCCATCAGAGATTGAATACTATAGATCTCAGGTTCAAGATCGTACTTTATTATCAGATCAAATGATGAAGGGTCAGGATTCATAACCATTACCGGTAAAGTCACACCTGCATTTCTCAGTTCTACTCCTTCATCGGCATAAGCAACACCCAGATAGCTGACCCGGTGATATTCAAGTAATCCTGCAATTTCTGCAGGGCCGGCTCCATAAGCAAATGCCTTTACCATTGCCATTATGCGGGTACCAGGATCAAGATGACGGCGGAATTCATTCAGATTATGTGCTATCGCATCAAGATTAATCTCCAGCACAGTCTGATGTATCTGAAGTTCAAGAAGTTTGCCAATTTTTTCAAATTCATACTTTCGTGCGCCTTTAAGAAGTATCATCTCATTCCTGAACTCAGCCGCATTAAATTTCATTATGAATTCTTCGGTGGAATAATAAAATGATGCGCTTTTATTAAAGGAAATGCTGTTTCTTGTTAAAGCAGGACCTATGCCAATAAACTTGTCAATTTCGGCTTTCTTAATCAGATTTGCAACCTCGCTATAAAGTTCTTTTTCATCTCGGCCGCTTTGCACAAAATCGGAAAGAATAAGTGTTGTTTTCCTGTTTTTCTGACCTCTGAGGTAATCAAGAGCCATCCTCAGTGAACCGGGATCAGAGTTATAATAATCCTCAATAAGCTGACAATTGTTTATCCCGGTTTTCATCTCCATCCTCATTGCCACAGAAACAAGGCCGGCTAATCCTTTTCTGACAATCTCCGGATCGGTTTCCAAAGCAAGACAAACCGATATCACAGTAATCGCATTTTCTATTGAGGCACGATCAGTGAAAGGTATTATGAAATCATTTTCCTTGCCCAGGTAATTCATTTTAACCAAGGTATGATTCGCGGGTTGAAGACTCTTTATTACAAAGATTGCAGCACTTTTGTTTTCACACGACCAGTCGATCAACTTTTTTGACCGGAGATTTTTATCTTCTTGTATTAGTTTTTTAACAAGCTTCTGATCGCTGCAATATATTAATAAAGAGGTATTTACAAAAAGTTTTAGTTTCTCCTTTGCTTTTGTTTTATTATCAGTAAAATTCTCGCTGTGAGCGTCACCAATATTTGTAATAACACCAATATCGGGATTAATGACATTCTGTAATTTTTCCATTTCTCCGGGTAAGGAGATACCTGCTTCAAATATTCCAAGCTTATATTTTTCATCCAGCTTCCATACTGAAAGCGGAACGCCGACCTGAGAGTTGTAGCTTTTAGGACTTCTTATTACCGGCACTGAGAGGCCCAGGATATCGGCCAGCCATTCTTTAACAACTGTCTTTCCGGCGCTGCCTGTGACAGCAATTACCGGTGATTTAAAAGTCTCTCTTTTATAAGCTGCCAGAAGCTGAAGGGCAGAAATCGTGTTATTCGTCAAGACAAAGGCAGCATCGGAGTACCTTGCCAAATCAGCTGGCAGAACCTCAACAATAAATGCTCTGATTCCTTTCTGGTAAAGATTGCCGATGAAGTGATGGCCGTCATGATTCTTTCCCCGGATTGCAAAAAAAACCATCCCTTCCGGAAAGGTCAGTTGACGGCTGTCGGTAACAAGATCAGATATTACCATATCCTTATTCCCTGACAGCTTTCCATTTACGATTTTTGCTATATCGGATATAGTCAATTCCAATGTTATTTTTTATTCAATATATACTAAGTAACCTTTTATTCTTTTCCAAACGCTTTATTATAACAGCTCCTGCAGAGGGGCTCATATTTGTCTTTTTCGCCGAGTACAACAACCTGGGCTTCATCTGATTTTCTGTATGAATACTGAGCCAGGTTACCGCATCGCATGCAGATGGCATGAACCTTGGTAACATATTCAGCTATTGCAAGAAGAGCTGGCATCGGGCCAAATGGGTTGCCCATGAAATCCATATCCAGACCTGCAATTACAACTCTTATCCCATTATCAGCCAACTTGTTACATACGTCTACAATAGAGTTGTCAAAGAATTGCGCTTCATCAATACCGATAACTTTTACATTGCCGGCCAGCAATAAGATTGCTGAAGCATTATCGACAGGCGTGGAAACAATAGAATTTTCATCATGTGAAACGACTCTGGTTTCAGAATAACGGTTATCGATGGAAGGTTTAAATATCTCAACTTTCAAACCAGCATACTGAGCTCTGCGTAACCTTCTTATCAGCTCTTCGGTTTTACCAGAGAACATTGAACCTGTAATTACTTCTATTGATCCCCTTTTACCTATCTCTATTACTGAATTCTCAAGAAAATCCATTTGTAATTAATCTCTGTTATTGTGTACCATTTTGTAAATTTATTCCGTTATGACTCTTGAATATTATTTACTTTTGCAAAATAAGGAAATTGGTTTGTTTTATTTACATTAATTGATATGGATTTCAACGCAACTGTTGATTTAATTATTAGGGATCTCAACGAAGCACGGGAAATTATTGATGACTTAAAGAATTATCCCGGAGTACCTGCCCTTCAGATAGAGCTTGCAAAGTCAAAGTGCAAAAGCGCCGGAGAGGTCATTGCCCTTCTTAAAAACTTCCAGAATTCTTTTCCACCTGAAAGAATTCAAGGGCAGGAAATTCTTACTCCTCAGAAAAAAGAGATGCAGGCAAAAAAAATTCCTGAAACTCAGAAACCTGTCTCCAGGCGCGCATCGCCTGTTATCAAAGAAGATATTGCTGATTCATCTATAAGAAAATCAGCTGAATCGACAATTATTGCTGATACTTTCAACAACCTTCCTGACAGCTTAAATAAAAAGCTGGGAAGCCTGAGGGATGACGATGATATTGCAGATATTTTAAAGACAAAACCGCTTACGAACCTGTCAGATGCAATTGGTGTAAATGATAAATTTCATTTTATCAGGGAGTTATTTGATGGCAATCCGGAATCTTATAGTCAGGCAATCGAGAAGCTTGATGAAGCGGCAACCCTTGCAGATGCAAAAGCGGTTATTATAAGTTATACTGGCGAGAATATTGAGACTGATGCTGCAAGGCAGCTTCTTGATCTCGTTAAGCGCAAATTCCCTGGTGATGAGTAAATTATTTCTCGTCCCTACCCCTATCGGTAATCTCAGAGATATTACCTACCGGGCAGTTGAGATACTTGGCAGCGTCGATCTGATACTTGCTGAAGATACCCGCCATGCAGGAAAGCTGCTCAATCATTACAACATTAAATCGCCGCTTCAGTCACATCATATGTTTAATGAACACAGAAGTGTTGAAGCTGTATGTGAGAAAATTTTATCAGGGAAAAGTGTCGCATTGATTACAGATGCCGGCACTCCGGGTATTTCTGACCCGGGATTTTTAATTGTAAGAGCATGTCTGGAAAAAGGTATTCCTGTCGAGACTCTTCCCGGGCCCACAGCCCTGATACCTGCACTGGTTAATTCAGGTTTGCCGTCCGAAAGATTCTGCTTTGAAGGATTCCTTCCTCCTAAAAAAGGCCGCAATAAAAGGCTGGTTGCCCTGGAACAGGAGACCAGGACAATGGTTTTCTATGAGTCACCATTTCGCCTTGTCAGAACACTTGATGAAATGGCAGGACATTTCGGGCCGGAACGGAATGCATGTGTTTCAAGAGAGCTGAGCAAAATTTTTGAAGAGAATGTCAGAGGCACATTATCTTATCTGTCAGATCATTATAAGAAAAAGCCACCAAAGGGTGAAATAGTAATTGTTGTAGCTGGAAAAAGTAAGGATTAAAGACTATAAATTAAATGACATATTTAAGGGATGATATATATATTTATTTTTTGAGTATAATACCCCCTTTTCCGTTTCCCCCAGGGGGGAAAGACTGGAGCTCCTTCCCCCGTGGGGGAAGGCTGGGATGGGGGTTTAGAACATTTAAAAATCATTCAATTTTTAACACGTGCATTTAATGCCAATGAAACGAATTTTATTTTTGTTTCTATTCTGTCTTCTGATATATCCAATATCATACTCCCAGGTTCTTAAGGGAAAGATAACCAATGAATCAGGGCAGGAGATCCAATATGCAACCGTATATATCCAGGAGCTTAAACAGGGGACGACAGCAAACACAAAAGGAGATTATGAATTTAAGCTTCCGGCAGGCAAGTATCTTGTCACTTATCAGAGCCTGGGTTATTCTCCTGTCTTTTATAATGTCACAATTTCCGATCAGATTATAGTTAAAAATGTCGCCCTTCCTGTCCAGTACTATCAAATTCCTGAGGTAAGGATAACAGCTACCGGGGAGGATCCTGCTTACGGTATTATGAGAAAGGCTATCGGAATGGCACCATATTATCTCAATAACGTAAACTATTATAAAGCAGAGGTTTATCTAAAAGGCAATCTGGTTATAAACAAGATCCCCAAAATTGTTCAGAAAATTATTGAAAGGGAGACCAAAAAGGAACCGGAATATGGTGGCAATCCAATTAAAATAAAGGAAGGCGATGTTTTTCTCATGGAATCATTCAATGAAATTGAATTTACAGCTCCTGATAAATATGTACAGAAAGTAATCTCTGTAAACAGCACATTCCCCGGAACAGAAGAAAATATATCTCCGATGGATATCATCGAGGCCAGCTTTTATCAGCCGATAATTGCTGATATTGCAATATCTCCGCTTTCTCCACAGGCTTTTTCTTATTACAATTTCAAATACCAGGGAGCTACACCGCAGGGGAAAAACATTATTAATAAGATACAGGTCACGCCGAAAATGAAAAGTCAGCAGCTTTTTGAAGGTACAATATATATTATTGAAGACCTCTGGTGCCTTCAAAGTGTTGACCTTACAAATGAAAATATGGCAGGGAAAATCAGTGTTCAGCAATTGTATATTCCTGTACAGGACGATATCTGGATGCCTGTAAGTCATAAGTTTGTGATGAATGTTGGTATTATGGGCATACGGGCTGATGCTGGATATGGAAGTTCAGTTAAATATCTGGAGGTTAAACCTAATACAACTCTGCATAAGCCTGAGTCTGTTACCAGCGATTATTACGCTATGCAGAAAAAAACGCAAACTGACCAGGAAATATCAGCCACTAAAAATCAGCAGAAGATTGAAGAGATACTTAAAAAAAATGAGATCGATAACAGGGATATGGTAAAACTGTCAAAGCTTATGGATAAAGAATCCAAGAATAGCATGCCCGACAGTGTCCGTAAAAACCTTGAAATAAAGGATACTCACAGTTCCACAATTGAGAAAAACGCAAATAAAAAAGACAGCACTTACTGGGCCGAAGTAAGGCCTATCCCATTGTCGGATGTCGAAATGCACAGCATCAGGCTGCGTGACAGCATTAAACAGGAAACTTCTTTAATTAAAAGCAAAACCGATACCGTTCCAAAGAGTGGGAAAAAGGAAAAAAGCAAATTTGCAAAGACACTTAATTATATTACAACCGGACATACCTGGTCAGATACCACAGGTTTCTATTTTAAATTTGGAGGTTTAGTTGATCCCGGAAATATCAGTTTTAACCCTGTCGATGGTTTTGTCTATGGCCTTGATTTCCGGATAGCAAAAACCTGGAACAAAAAAAATACCCTGATCTTTGCTCCTAATGTAAGATGGGCTTTCAGCCGTCAGAAACCAATGTTGAAGCTTACAACATCTTATAGCTTCAATAAAATGAAACAGATGCAGCTGTTCGTTAATGTAGGAACGACAAGCAGAGATATATCAAATGGCGGTTCAATTAATCCGTTGTTAAACTCAATCTCATCGCTGTTTTTCAAAAAAAATTATCTTAAGCTTTATGAATCCAGATATCTTACTTTTGGTTACAGAACTGAAATAACCAATGGCCTGAATCTTGAAATATCAGCAGGTTATGACGACAGAAGAGTGCTGGAAAACAGTACTGATTTTTCCATTATCAAATCATCAAGGGAGTATTCTGAAAATATTCCTGACAACAGCTATCTTGATTCCACAGCGAATCCGATTTATGCTTTGCACAATCAGAAACACTTTCAGTTTGCAGCAAATGTGACATATACTCCAAGGCAGAGGTATCGCATTTATAGTGGAACTAAAGTAAACCGGGGTTCCGACTGGCCAACATTTACTTTATCATGGCGACATGGTTTAAATGAGTTTCCTGATTCGGTCGGGGGAAATAAACACTTCGATATGATCAGGTTCGAGGTTTCAAAAATGCATAATATCGGTGCATTTACCGAGTTCAGATGGAGAGTTCGTGCCGGCGGAATAATAAATAAAAACTCTCTCTCCTATTATGATTTCTTTCATTTTAATTCACAACCGATTCCGGTTCTTCTTGATGATTACCAGGATGCTTTCAGACTGCCTGCGTATTATTCACTCAGTACTCCGGAATTTTTTGGAGAAGCACACATCAAATATACAACCCCTTATCTGCTGTTAAAATATCTGCCCGGTCTGAGCAAAACCCTTATGCGGGAAAATCTCAGTCTTTCGTATCTGGGATCAAAGTTTCACAATAATTATTACGAGATAGGCTACAGCATTACCGAAATATTTCTTTTCGGTGAACTGGGAGTCTATGTTGGATTTGAAGACCTGAAATATAAAAGTGTTGGTATTAAGGTTGTCCTTAAAATAGGTTAAGCAAACGGAGGTTCATCACGTGAATCCATTTCGTTATCGAATCCTCCTCCAAGGGTCCTGAGGTTATCATGATTCATTTTTGATCCAAACGTAATGTTCTGAATTACATTGGTTTCCGGGACATTATCAATATCGAACTCATCAATATCTACAAACTGGGCTTTCTCTTCACGGAATCTCAGTTTGATGTCGTCGACGGGGCCATTACGGTTTTTTGCAAGGATTATTTCAGCAATGCCTTTTGTTGATGAACCATCCTCAAATGTTACTATTCCGAATTTTTCCTGGCGGTGAATAAAGACTACCATATCAGCATCCTGTTCAATTGCACCTGATTCACGAAGATCTGAAAGCAAGGGACGCTTGGTGCCTCCTCTCATTTCAACCGATCTGTTAAGCTGCGAGAGTGCAATAATAGGTACATTCAGCTCTTTGGCAATACTCTTAAGCGATCGTGAAATATTACTTACTTCCTGTTCACGGCTTCCTGCATTCTCCGGCCCTGACATCAGCTGAAGATAATCGAGGATTACGATATCGAGTTTATGCTGAGCCATCAGGCGTCGGCATTTTGCCCTGAGCTCAAAAATCGATATTGCAGGAGTGTCGTCAATAAATATTGGAGCCTGAACCAGTTTCTTTATTCTCGTATCCAGTTGTTTCCATTCATCTTCTGAAAGCCTTCCGTTTCTTATTTTATCACCGGGTATATCAGTTTCTGCAATAATCAGCCTGTTAGCAAGTTGAATGGATGACATTTCACAAGAGAAAATCGCAACTTTTTTCCCATGGTCGATTGCCATGTTCCTTGCCATTGAGAGTGCAAGAGCAGTTTTACCCATTGAAGGCCGGGCTGCAACAATAATGAGTTCTGATTTCTGCCAGCCCGATGTAAGCCGGTCAAGTTTTGTAAAACCTGATGGAATTCCTACAAGGGCGTCTTCTCTCTTACCTGCTTCTTCAATCTCCTTAATGGCTTCTTTAATAACCATGTTGATAGGAGAAACTTCTCTCTTGATGTTTCCTTCAGCAATCTGGAATAGTTCATTCTCTGAGAAATCCAGTAATTCTGTTACATCCCAGCTATCGTCGAATGATCTTGTCTGAATTTCGGATGATACCCTGATAAGTTCACGCTGAATATATTTCTGTGCGACAATCCTTGCATGATAATCAACATTGGCAGCGCTTACAACTTTTGAAGTAAGCTGTGTAAGATAAACAGGTCCGCCGACACTCTCCAGCTCATTATGTGCTCTTAATTCTTCAGTAACTGTATATAGGTCAACCGGAAATTCTCTCGATGAAAGGTCATAGATTGCCTTGAAAATCTTTTTATGTGAATCTTTATAAAAGCTTTCCGGTTTAAGAATATCAAGTATGGTAATAACAGCCTCTTTTTCAAGCATTATTGCACCAAGAACGGCCTCTTCCATGTCCAATGCCTGAGGCGGCACTTTACCAAAATCAGGTAATATAGTAACAGCAGGTCTGCCTGGTTTTGTCTGTTTTGCCATTTATGTTATGTTATTGATTTATAGGTAATTAATAGATAATGAAAAGAATTTTTTCGATAGTTTCAAAGGTATTAATAACAGTGCTTATACCTCGCAGATATTATGTTTTATTACAAACAAATGATGTTTAAAACTTGTTGAAAAGCGAAAATGCATATCATTAACAACAAATTCAAAACCTAATGGTATTTTTACGTCAAATACAGGAAGATGATCTCATTTCCAAAAGCTAAGATTAACCTTGGATTAAGGATTACAGGTAAGCGTTCTGATGGCTTTCATGATATTGAGACTATCTTTTATCCTGTTGGTTTGTCAGATGCTCTTGAGTTTGTGGTTACTTCAGGTTTAAAGAATGAAGATGAACTTACTGTAACAGGTATTAATCCCGGAATCAGTTTCGAAAGAAACCTTGTAATAAGAGCCGTAAAAAAACTACGTAATTTTTTTCCTCTTCCTTTTCTTAAAATACATTTACATAAAGTGATACCGGTAGGGGCAGGACTTGGCGGCGGATCAGCTGATGCAGCCTGCATGCTCAGAGCAATCAATAAACGTTTTAATCTTTTAATAAGTGATTCAGGATTAAAGACTTATGCCCTGGAGCTTGGCAGCGATTGTCCGTTTTTCATTGACTCTGTTCCTTCACTTGCTGCCGGACGTGGTGAAATTTTAAGTCCTGTCAAACCGGTGCTGGAAGGCTATCATATTATTCTGATTAATCCGGGAATACACCTAAGCACAAGAGAGGCTTATCTTAACAGTCATCCTGGTGCACCCGATAAAAGTCTTCAGCAAATAATCAGCTATGACATTCCAAAATGGAAAAAACTGATTAAAAATGATTTTGAAGATTTTGCCTTTAATGTTTATCCGCAGATAGGTGATATTAAAAGAGCTTTATACAAATCAGGTGCTGTTTTCAGTTCGATGACCGGTAGCGGATCAACAGTTTATGGAATATTTGAGGATGAACCGAAAGTACCTGAAAAGCTGAAAGAGTTTGTGATTTATGAGGGGGTGTTATAATTCCTTATTATGACTTAGCCTCTTTACTTTATGCCTCATCCCCCTACCCCTTTCCGCGTAGCGGAAGAAGGGGAGAAAACATTGTATTTTAGTCAGATAAGTCCCTCCCCCCTGGGGGAGGGATTTAGGGAGAGGTTATTCCAGCTCAATCAAAACTGTACCTTTTGAAACCTTATCACCCTTCTTTACAGGGATATTCTTTACTTTCCCATCCATCTTGCACTTTAATAGATTCTGCATTTTCATTGCATCAAGTATCATAAGGTCATCACCCTTTTTAACAACCTGACCCGGATTTACAAGTATGTCAAGAACTGTTCCCGGGATAAAGCTTAAAACGAATGAAGGATTACCTGCTTTAAACGGTTTCCGGTTTTTAAATTGCTTGCTTAGTCTTGTTTTATATAAAGTATCATCGATATTAAGAAAATCCATCTTTTCAGTTTGGTTCATGATTCCTGGTAATTAAGTGTTATGATCCTTATAATCAATCAGCATGGTGGAAGACCATGTTTCTTTTCAGGCATTTGAATCAGCTTATTTTCAGAAACAGCAAGTGAATGCATCAGGAATTTTCTGGTCTCGGACGGTTCAATCACAGCATCAACATATCCTCTTGAGGCGGCAACATAAGGATTTGCAAATTTCTCCTTATACTCATTAATTTTTTGCTGACGTGTACCGTCAGGATCATCTGAAGACATGATCTCTTTTCTGAAAATAATATTTGCTGCACCTTCAGGTCCCATTACTGCAATTTCAGCTGCAGGCCATGCAAAAACAAAATCTGCCCTGAGATGTCGTGAGCTCATGGCAATATATCCGCCACCGTATGCTTTACGAAGTATAACCGTGAGCTTAGGAACAGTGGCTTCGCTGTATGCATAAAGAACCTTTGCTCCATGCCTTATTACCCCGGCATATTCCTGATCGACACCTGGCATATATCCCGGAAGATCAACAAGGGTTATCAATGGAATATTAAATGCATCACAATAACGAATAAACCTGGCTGCTTTGTCTGAAGAGTCAACATCGAGCACGCCTGCCATTTCAAGAGGCTGGTTTGCAACAAAACCTATTGTACGGCCGCCCATTCTCCCAAAACCTATTACAATGTTTTTTGCATAATGCTCCATGATTTCAAAGAAATCAGAATTATCCACTAATGCTCTTATAACATCTTTAACATCGTAAGGAAGAGTGGGATCGTCTGGGACTATCTTATTAATATTATACTCAGGTTTGGGTTCTCCCGGATCAAAAGCCCTGGCTTTCTGACTATTATTCCATGGAATAAATGTAATAAGCTTTTTAATCTGGTCGAAACATTCATCTTCGTTCGTTGCGAAAAAATGCGCATTACCGGTTATTTCACTATGTACGCGAGCACCTCCCAGTTCTTCCATTGATATCTCTTCACCAAGAACGGTTTTAATTACTTCCGGACCTGTAATAAACATCTTGGATATATTATCAACAACGAAAACAAAGTCGGTGAGAGCAGGTGAATAGACTGCACCGCCGGCACAAGGACCGAGGATTACGGAAATCTGAGGAATGACACCGCTTGAAATCGTATTACGGAAAAATATTTCACCATATCCGGCAAGAGAGTTAACACCCTCCTGTATTCTTGCACCTCCAGAATCATTGATGCCAATGAGCGGCATTCTCATTTTAAGGGCATGGTCCATTATTTTTGTGATCTTTCTTGAATGCATAAATCCTAATGATCCTCCGGCAACGGTAAAATCCTGTGCGAAGACAGCGATAGGAGCACCATAAATGGTTCCCGATCCGATAATAACCCCATCACTGGGAAGGGATTTCTTATCCATGTCGAAGTCACGTGCATCATGCTCCACAAAAAGGTCATATTCATTGAAAGAACCTTCATCGAGAAGTGTCATAATACGTTCACGTGCTGTACGTTTGCCCAGAGCTTTCTGTTTCTCGATTGCCTGTTTGCCTCCGCCAAGCAGGATTTTTTCACGTTTTTCCTGTAATTCCTTGATCTTTTTATTGATAGCCATTATTTATGGTATTTAAAATAAAATGTAATGATCGAAAAATAAGGGATACAATTTATATAAAATGCCTGATTCTAAGCAACTATTTTGGAGCCAATTTGTATAGAACCGAAGCTATTCCTAAATAAAGAAGGTTAGGAATCCACATAGCAAGACCTGGATCGAGGTTCCCTTTTAATGAAAACTGGGAAGCAAACTGCTGGAAAAAAATATATGAGAAGCTCAGTCCCAGCCCTATACCAATATTCATTCCTATACCACCTCTTATTTTTTTCGATGAAAGTGTGACGCCAATAAGGCTTAGAATGAAAACTGCAAAAGGATTTGAAATACGTCTGTGCTTTTCGATAAGAAACAACTTCAATTCATCAGATCCCTGCATCCTCAGCAAATCGATATAATTATTAAGTTCTCTGTAAGTCATGGTTCCTACAAACTTGGGATCACGCGAAAAATCAGAAGGTTTTATGGTCAGAGCAGTATCTATCCTTGTCCCTTTCTTAATAATTTCTTCATTGCCTTTTATTTCACGATGAATATAGTTTAATGCCGACCATTTAGATGATGTGGTATCCCAGAGAACTGTAGGTGCGGATATCTTGGAAATAAGCTTCCCTTTATCATCAAATTTCTCTATGGTAAAATTACGGCCTCTGTTATATATCGGATTATAGGATTCCATATATACATAAACATTTTTAGATTCCATCCTGTGAATATTCTCAATAGTTATTTTTTTGCTCTGGGACCTGTAATACTTATCTTCAAAATCCATCCTGACAAGGTTTGAATGAGGAATTACAAAATTTGTCAGGTAAAAAATGAAAATTGCGATAACCAGAGCAGAAAGAAAATATGGCCACATCATTCTGCGGAAGCTCATCCCGCTGTTAAGAATTGCAATTATCTCTGTATTAACTGCCATCCGTGAAGTAAAGAAGATTACAGAAATAAACACAAACAACGGTGCGAAAAGTGTGGCAAAATATGGAATGAAATTCAAATAATAGTCGAATACAATAGCTTTCCACGGAGCAGACTTTTCCATAAAATTATCAATCTTTTCTGCAAAATCGAAAACAACGGCAATAGTCAGAATAAGAACGAGACAAAAGAAGAAAGTACCCAGAAATTTCCGGATAATATATTTATCGATTATCTTGATTTTCAGAGATTTTATCTCTTCTCTGAAAGTTTTTTTACCATTGATTCTTTCCATGTTTTATAATTTCCCTCTTCAATTTTCTTCCGGGCGTCACCAACCAGCTTTATATAGAACGCAAGATTATGTATGCTTGATATCTGAGCTCCCAGTATCTCGCCTGAAATTACCAGATGTCTGAGATATGCTTTTGAATACCTGATACTTACTGCTGAAGGAGTTTCAGGATCAATGGGGCTGAAGTCGTTCATCCATTGTCTGTTCTTTATATTTATGATTCCCCCGGAAGTAAAAAGCATGCCGTTCCGCCCATTGCGTGTAGGCATAACGCAATCAAACATATCGATACCTCTTTCAATAGCTTCCAGAATATTTGAAGGAGTGCCAACTCCCATCAGGTACCTTGGCTTATTTTCCGGTAATATCTCATTAACAATTTCGACAATCCTGTACATCTCTTCTGCAGGTTCGCCCACTGATAAACCTCCAATTGCATTACCTTCCATTCCTGCCTCAGCAATTTTTTCAGCAGATATTCTTCTTAAATCGTCAAAGACACCACCCTGGACTATCGGGAAAAGAAGCTGCTCATTGCCCCAAAGTGGAGCTGTGGTTTTGTATCTTTCAACCGCCCTGTCAAGCCAGTGATGTGTGAGTGCAATTGATTTTTTTGCATACCTGTGATCGCAGGGAAAAGGAGTGCATTCATCAAGCACCATCATTATGTCAGAACCTATAATCCGTTGAATATCAATCGTATTCTCAGGAGTAAAAATATGTTTTGACCCATCAATATGCGATTTAAAGACAGCACCCTCATCATTAAGCTTCCTGTTACCGGCAAGTGAAAAAACCTGATAGCCACCGCTGTCAGTCAGAATTGGCCGCTCCCACGACATAAAACGATGAAGTCCGCCGGCTTCTTTTAAAATGTGGGTACCCGGCCGCAGGTAAAGATGATAAGTATTGCCAAGAATGATTTTTGCGTCAATATCATCGGCAAGCTCACTTTGCAGTATTCCTTTCACGGTTCCACCCGTACCGACAGGCATGAAAACAGGAGTAGGAATATCTCCGTGAGGAGTTTTCAGAAGGCCTGTCCTCGCATTAGTTTCCTTATCCCTGCTCTTAATCTCAAACATTATAGTGGGTCGGATGTTGGCAGCACAAATGTAATTCATCTGCACGGGCTGATGAAATTATCAGGTATTTTTTTAATTGTTGAAAACTATCTTTTGCCATTCCGATTATCTTTTTAATATTGCTTCAGCATTTGTGAAATCGGATAATGTTTCAGGAGAATCTATTCCTTTCAGTCGTATTTATTGTATTTGCGCTTGCTGCTGCAATTCAGCTCTTTTATTATATCTGGTTTTATCTGGCAGTATATCTTTATAAACACCCGGTTAATAACGCATTAAAGAGTCCTGTTTCAGTGATTATCTGTGCCAGGAATGAATCAGAAAACCTCAGAAATTTCTTACAGGCAGTTCTGGAGCAGGATTATCCGGACTATGAAGTTATAGTTGTGAACGACTGTTCTGAAGATTTTTCCTATGATGTACTCGGGAGGTTTTTGCAGCAATATCCGCATTTAAAGATCTCAAATGTTAACAAGGATCCTAAATTCACCCACAATAAAAAATTCGCACAATTTATCGGGATAAAGGCTGCGAAGAACGACATCCTGCTGTTTACAGATGCCGATTGTCAGCCTCAATCAGGTAAATGGCTTGAAGGAATGACTTCCCATTTTGACGGTACTACTGATTTTGTCCTCGGGTACGGCGGATATCTCAAGGAAAAAGGGTTTTTAAACAAATATATACGTTACGATTGCATGACAATTGCAGTTCAATATTTAGGGATGGCAATACGTGGTATTCCATATATGGGTGTCGGACGTAATCTTGCATACCGGCGCTCAATCTTTTTCGAAAACAAGGGATTTGGAGCTTATAACAACGTCATCTCAGGTGATGATGATCTTTTTGTCAACACTAATGCAAAGAAGAATAATACCTGTGTCGAATTCAGGAAAGACACTCATACCAGATCAGTACCTTCCTCAACATTTAAGCAATGGATCGCGCAAAAAAAGCGGCATCTCACAACTGCTCCTTATTATAAATTCAGGGATAAGTTCCTGCTAATCCTGGAACCAGCCACAAGGTTGATCTTTTATACAGGTTTTATTGTGCTTGTTGCATCTCTGTTTTTCTGGCAATATGTCCTGATAATCTTTGGATTAAGACTGATCAGCCAGGTCATAATCCTGGCACTGAATCAGAAAAGATTAAATGAGCCGGGACTTGTCGGGTATTCGTTGTTTTTTGATATCTTTTCACCAATGATCAACGGGATAGTTTATTTAAGTAACAAACTGAACCGATCCCGGAAAAACTTATGGAAATAAATCAGGGGCTATCGGATAATGCTAAGAATGATCTTATTCTGGTTGAGGAGGCCAAAAAAGGAAACGAAAAAGCGTATGCCGGACTGATGAACCGATACAGGGATTCCATTTATTATATGCTCCTGAAAATGGTAAATAATCCTTCCGATGCTGAAGACCTGACGATTGAAGCATTTGGTAAAGCCTTCAGGAGCATAGATACATATACACCCCGTTTTGCTTTCAGCACCTGGCTTTTCATGATTGCAACCAATAATTGCATCGACTTTATCAGGAAGAAGCAATCTTCTCCAATTCCACTCGACCAATGGCAGGATAGTTCAGATAATCTGACCGTCAATATTCAATCCGATCTTCCAGATCCGGAAGAGACACTGATAAACGATCAGAAAATAGCAATCCTTCGAAAAATTGTCAACCAGCTTAAATCGCCTTACCGTGAGATTATTGAACTGAGATATTATAAGGAATACTCGTATGAAGAAATAGCCACTGAGCTGAATATTCCGATCGGAACAGTAAAAGCACAATTATACCGTGCTAAATCCTTGCTTTACAACATCTTCACAAAATCAGGGAACAGGTAATGACAGAGAGTATATTCAGATATTTCCCGTCACTTTCAGAAGCACAGAAAGAAAAATTGTCACAGTTGAAATTTATTTATGCAAGGTGGAACCGGATGATAAATGTTATTTCCAGGAAGGATATGAATAATTTCTTAATTCATCATGTGCTTCATTCACTGTCAATTGCAAAGGTTATTTCATTCCTGCCTGGCACCCGTATTTTGGATGTGGGAACAGGCGGAGGCTTCCCGGGAATCCCTCTTGCAATTATCTTCCCTGACTCAGAATTTACTATGCTTGATTCAATTGAAAAGAAGATAAAAGTTGTTTCAGCAGTTGCTGATGAACTGAATCTCAAAAATGTAAGAGCTTTGAGAAAAAGAGTTGAGGAAGAAGATGGAAAATATGATTTCGTTATAAGCAGAGCAGTAACGGAATTTCAACGTTTCGTAAAGCTGACATCAAAAAATATATTAAATAAGGGGAACAACAGACTGAGGAATGGCATTTTTTATCTGAAAGGAGGCGATCTGAAAGAAGAACTTGCACAATTCATTAATATAGCTGAAGTATGGAATATAAGTGAGTTCTTCTCTGAACCATACTTTGAAACAAAAAAGATTGTTTATCTACCGGTGTAATCAGCTATAACTTTAGCTATCAGTTTCTTTTACCCCCTTCCCAATCCCGCTGAGGCGGGAAGCTAAATAAATCATCCCGCCATGCGGGATAATAAAGGGGGTCAAAATTTATTAATAGAATTCTTAGTATTTCAAAAAAACATTATCTTTGCGATCTCAAATAAAAAGGTTATTACAATAAAAGTACTACTCAAATGAAAAGGACTTATCAGCCGTCTAGGAAAAAAAGGACAAACAAGCATGGGTTCAGGGAAAGAATGTCCACTGCCAACGGCAGAAGAGTTATCTCCGCTCGTAGAGCAAAAGGAAGAAAAAAACTTTCTGTTTCATCTGAACTTAAACTAAAATCATAAATCATAGTAAGTATTAAAATTTAAGGTGCCTGTTAAAAGGCACCTTTTTTATTAATTTTACTTTCTGTTTAAAACACAATGACCGAATTCCTGACAAACATCAGCGATAACGATATCAGGCAGATAACGGAGAAGATCAATGCCGGAATGCGTATTACCGCTGAGGATGGATTAATGCTTTATACTAAAGCCGATCTCCCATCACTGAGCATTTTATCAGCAATTGTCAGAAGAAGACTCAATAATAATTTTGCATATTATAACAGGAATTTTCATATTGAACCCTCCAATAAGTGCGTTTACAACTGCAGGTTCTGCTCCTACCATAAATCTGCCGGAGATCCGGAATGCTGGGATTATAGTCATGAACAGATTCTCGAAATAGTTAAAAGCTTTGATAATAAAGAGGTTACAGAGGTTCATATTACAGGTGGAGTTCATCCTTCCTACGACCTTCATTATTATGGCACTCTGATAAGTAAGATAAAAATGCACAGACCTTCAATTCATGTTAAAGCCTATTCAGCAATTGAGCTGGATTATATGATTAAAAAAACTGATATGACCATTGAAGAAGGACTCGCGCAGTTGAAGGATTATGGTCTTGATTCAATACCCGGAGGTGGTGCAGAAATATTTGATGAGGAGCTGAGACGAAAAATATGTGATGAAAAAACATCATCGGAATTGTGGCTTCTCATTCATGAAACAGCTCATAAACTTGGAATACCATCCAATGCAACAATGCTTTACGGGCATATCGAGACATATGCTCACAGAATAGATCATATGGACAGGCTTCGTAAACTCCAGGATAAAACCGGAGGCTTTAATGCTTTTATCCCGCTCAAATACAAAAAAGCAAATAACAGCTTGGAATATCTCGGAGAGATCAGCATAATAGAAGATCTTCGTAATTATGCTGTAGCAAGGATCTTCCTCGATAACATCCCTCATATCAAAGCTTACTGGCCCATGATCGGAAAAGAGGCTGCTCAGCTAAGCCTCCTGTTTGGAACCGATGATCTCGACGGCACTATTGACGATACCACAAAGATTTATTCAATGGCAGGTGCGGAAGATAAAAATCCTGCCATGACTTCTAAAGAAATATGCAAGCTCATCCGCGAAGCAGGTTATGAACCCTTTGAAAGAGATTCACTTTATAACATAGTATAAAATCTCAGGGAAGAGTCTGTCAGGTGTCGACCTTAATTAATAATTTTATCAATACATTTGCGTTATTAATAATGTAGAACTTGCCTGTATGAGCTTAATAGAATTCATCTTCAGCAGAACTTTTCTGAAGCATCTTGGTCTTGCAATAATTATTGCTTTCGGAATTATAATGATTTTACTTATCTGGCTCAACTTTTATACCAGGCATGGTCAGGCCCGGCCGGTTCCGGATTTTTTCGGACTGACAATGGAAGAGACAGCCAAAGTGGCAAAAAAGAGCAAGATGAGATACCAGATCATTGATTCTGTCTATACAACTCTTGTGCCACGTGGTTGTATTGCCGAACAGAATCCAAAGCCCGGATTCAAAGTAAAGAAATGGAGAACTATTTCCCTGACAATTAATGCATTCAGACCTGAAATGGTAGCAATGCCTGATCTCACTCATCTTCCTGTCAAACAGGCAGTTGCCCTGATAGAGAGTTCAGGACTTGTGCTGGGAATGAAGACATACAAATCTGATCTTTCTATAAATGAAGTCCTTATTCAACTACACAATGGAAAAGAGATTGCACCAAATGATTCTCTTCAAAAAGGTTCTGTAATTGATCTTGTTCTTGGAAAAGGACTTAGTAATCAAAAGACTGCAGTTCCCAACCTGATAGGGATGAAGCTTGAACCGGCAACTGACAGGATCAACGGTTCATCACTTAACCTGGGAACTTATATTTTTGATAATACTATCCTTACAAGCGACGATACTCTGAATGCATTCGTCTATAAGCAAATTCCTGAATTTAAGGATGATGCGACAATTCAATATGGTTCTTCAATGTACCTCTGGCTGACAGTTGATTCCCTTAAATTAGCGGTAGATTCGACTTTGATAATTATTCCGGATTCAGTTTCTCAAGGTGCTATTACACCCTGATTGACTTATATTTAAAATGATAAAAAAGTCAGTATTATATATCATCCTGTTTCTCTTTTGTCTGGACCTTGCTAAAAGTCAGGAACTTGTAATTGGATTGCAATCAAATACATTTCTGAAAAACGAAAACGAAAAGTTTGCTGAAACAAAGGATTTAGCAGATACTCTTGAATTGCCATTTTTTGATGATTTCTCAGGACATGATATTTTCCCCGACAATAAAAAATGGGATGATGATTATGTCCTTATCAATAATACATATACTGAAGATCAGATTACAACCGGAGTGGCAACATTCGATGCACTTGATAATACAGGAAGATTATATGATAATGCATATTCAATTGTGTTTGAGGCAGATCACCTTACATCACAACCAATTAATCTGAATTATTCTGCAACAGAAAATATCAGGATCAGTTTCTATTATCAGCCGGGGGGTCTGGCTGATATTCCTGAAGAGAATGACTCTCTTACTTTGCAGTTTTTTGCACCTGTTGAGAACAAATGGTATCCTGTCTGGAAAGCTACCGGAGGTGCTTACGCTGATTTTAAAGCAGTTATAATTAAAATTGATAAATCGAGGTTCCTTAAAAAAGGATTCAGATTCCGTTTCATAAACTATGCAAGCCTCAGCGCAAACCTGAGTGATCCATCGATGGTCTCAAACTGTGATCAATGGAATATCGATTATGTTCTTCTCGGTAAAAACAGAAATGCCAATGATATCATTTTTCACGATGTGGCTTTCAGGTATCCTCTTCGCTCGCTTCTTAAGACTCATGAGGCAATGCCGTGGAATCAATTTAAACAGATTTACCTACAGGAAATGGGATCGGAAATTCCAATCCATTACCGTAATAATGATACAATTGTAAGGAATGTGACCCGTAATTTTGAAATATGGGATGTCTATAAAAATACACTGGTAAAATCCTTTTCTGCCGGAGCCACTAACATTGACCCGCTTACGAATGTTGATTATAATGCTAATCTGATATATACTTTTAATACTGATAACGATGATTCTGCATTGTATAAAGTAACAGGCTGGCTTGTGACAGATATTTTTGATCCGAAGGAAAACGATACTTTGGTTTATTATCAGAAGTTCAGCAATTATTTCGCGTTCGACGATGGTTCAGCAGAAGGAGGTTACGGGATAAGCGGACAGGGGGCGAGGAATGCAATGGTGGCCTGCCGGTTTAAATCATACATGCCGGATACATTGAGGGCAATTCGTATCTGCTTCAACGACAGTTACCTGAATGCAAACCTGAGAGCATTTGATCTTAAAGTCTGGGACGATAATAATGGAGTTCCGGGGAATGTTCTATATACTCACGAAGGGGCAATGGTCGAGCAGGCAGAATCGATAAATGGTTTTTATACGTACTTTATTCGAGGAAAG
>JBGOXH010000079.1:0-10853 GCA_041479075.1 Bacteroidia bacterium
AAATACCTTCCACATTGCCAAAGTGGGATACAAGCTTGCGTGCATTAATATCACCAATCCTGGGTATGAGTCCTAAAGCAATTTTATGCTTCAGGGAGATTTCTTCAGGCATAGCACAAAGAATTGAGACATGTAAATATAAGAAAAATATTGTGCCTCCCAACCCCCCTCTTCAGTTCCCATGGACTCACCCCCCAGCCCCCTCTCTACTTCGTAAAGAGGGGGAGCTATCTTGCTGTATAACAAACAGATTCCCCCTCTTTGCGGAGCAGAGAGGGGGAAAAGAAGGGGGTGAGTACATTAAGAAAATTATATCACTCCCATATCTAACATTGAATTGGCAACTTTCAGGAATCCTGCAATATTTGCACCCTTCACGTAATCGACATAACCATCTTCATGCTTGCCATATTTAACGCACTGGTCATGGATATTGTTCATGATCTCATGAAGCCGGTCGTCGACCTCCTTGCTGCCCCATCTGAGCTTCATTGCATTTTGAGTCATCTCAAGTCCTGAAGTTGCAACGCCACCTGCATTGACTGCTTTGCCGGGAGCAAAAAGTATCTTGCTCTTGTGGAATTCTTCAACTGCATCAGGTGTGCATCCCATGTTGGAAATTTCCCCGACGAGAATTGCTCCATTTTTGATAAGCACTTTTGCATCATCACCGTTAAGCTCATTCTGCGTTGCACAAGGCAATGCAATATCAACCTTTACTTCCCAGGGTCTTTTGCCTTCGTGGAATTCAACTCCTTCGAATGCATAAGAATATGGTTTGACAATATCCTGGTTGGACGCACGCAGTTCAAGCAAGTATTCTATTTTCTTGCCTGAAATTCCGTCCGGATCATATACATAACCGTCCGGACCTGAAATGGTAACAACTTTGCCGCCAAGTTCAGTAGCCTTAAGAGCAGCGCCCCATGCCACATTACCAAATCCTGATATGGAAATTGTTTTACCATTGAGTGATTCGTTCCTGGTTGCCAGCATCTCCTGTACAAAATATATTCCCCCGAAACCAGTAGCTTCAGGTCTTATCAGCGATCCTCCCCAGTTGCTTCCTTTACCTGTAAGAACCCCTGTATGATCACCTTTGAGCCTTTTATACATTCCGTAGAGAAAGCCTATCTCACGGCCGCCTACACCAATGTCTCCGGCAGGTACATCTGTCTCAGGACCAATGTATTTCCAGAGTTCCAGCATGAATGACTGACAGAAGCGCATCACCTCTGCATTTGATTTTCCTTTGGGATCAAAGTCAGAGCCACCTTTACCACCACCCATTGGAAGAGTGGTCAGTGCATTCTTAAATATCTGTTCAAAACCAAGGAACTTCAGGATTGAAAGGGTTACGCTCGGGTGGAAGCGGAGACCTCCTTTATAGGGACCAATGGCATTATTGAACTGAACCCTGTAACCAAGGTTCACCTTGACATTGCCTTCATCATCAACCCATGGCACTTTGAATGTAACAATACGATCGGGTTCGATAATACGTTCAATAATATTAGCTGAATCAAACTGGGGGTTTTCATTATATACCTCCTCAATGGATTCCAGTACTTCTCTTACTGCCTGTAAATATTCAACCTCTCCGGGATGCTTTTTTTCGAGGTTATTCATTATTTTATCTACGTTCATGATATAAATAGTTTAGTTATTATTTATTTGATAATCAAAGTCATATGATTGTCAATTTTGCTTTTTTATTCCACTACCCCCTTTCCCGTTTCCCCCAAGGGGGAAAAGCTTAGAATCACTCCTCTGGGGGAAGGGAGGGTAGGGGGTTTTAAAATACGATTTTATTTATCAATGACAAAATTGGCTTGTACATTACTCATTAAAAATGATTTAACTCATGTTATAAATCTCCCGTTGCTATACTTTCGGTGTGTATTTATTGAGTGACTCAAATAGTTTGTTTCTCTGATCCCTTGAAAGTGCGCTGATATAAACCGGCGGATATTTTGCAATGCCCTGTCCCATTTTCTGAAATAGAATTATGCTGTTAGACAGACCAAAATATTTAGATTCAGTTTTATATCCTGCAAATGATTTCTTGGCTATTGAAACTGAATTCTTTTTTCCTCCTACAATACCGGCAAAAAAATACCTGAAAACAATATTTTCCGCTTCATCGGAGTAGAAAATAAACTGAAAATTCCGTAACATCGGGATAAAAGCAATAACCAGGTAAACTGCGACAAGTATCAAAGTCCATACGGTATCACTCAGTCCCAGAAGTGGAAATTTTATAAGATTGGCAGCATACACAATGCCTAAATAACCCAGGAGTGTAATGGTTGCAACGAACAGTTTGATCCTGAGACTAATAATAGTTCTGCTGTTATCGAAGGTCATGGAAGTAAATTTCAGTAAACTTAAACTGTTTTTTTCAAAAAACCTTGACAGGGAAGAAGAAAAGTGATGTCAAAACTAAATCTGTTTTTAGTTTAAATAACAACCTTACCGATAGAAAAAAACAATCCGTTGAGCGGAGCAACAATACTTGTTAAAAATTCAAATCCATTGATCGGGACAACTACTGACATGAATGGTGAGGCAGAATTAATCGTGAAATCCGAAAATACAATCAGTATCGTCAACCCTGTCGGACCTTATATTGAATTTATTTTACCTTTTCTTCTTAAAGAATTTAACCATAAGATCCTTACACTTCTTTTCCATTATACCTGAAACAACTTTAGTTTTCGGATGCAGTAGCTGCCCCTTCACCAGAGAGTATCCTTTCTTTTCATCTGCAGCTCCAAAAATCAATTCAGAAGCTTGACTCCAGCCAATAGCGCCGGCACACATCGCACATGGCTCTAGAGTAACATAAATCGTACAATCAGTCAGGTATTTTCCGCCCAACCAATTAGTCGCAGCCGTTATTGCTTGCATCTCTGCATGAGCTGTCGGATCATTTAATGTCTCAGTCAGATTATGTGCACGTGCAATTATTGTATCATTACACACAACAACTGCTCCAACAGGAATCTCATCTTTATTAAATGCTTTTTTTGCCTCCTCAAGAGCAGCTTGCATAAATATCTCAATTTTGTTCTTTGTCATAATTATATTGTAATACACTTTAAAATTAAGAAGAATTTATAACTCTTAGCTGTCTGATTATTTTCTTATTTTTGCTGAACTAATTTAAAGGAAATGTACAGAACACATACTTGCGGCGAACTCACAATCAAGGATACGGGAAAAGATGTCACCTTATGCGGATGGATTCAGAAATCGCGCGACCTCGGAGGTATGACATTCACCGATCTCCGCGATCGCTATGGAATAACCCAGCTTGTTTTTAACATGGGAACAAACCCCGGACTTTGCGGAGAGGCAAGAAAGCTCGGTCGTGAATTTGTTGTCAGGGCAAAAGGGAAAGTCAGGGAACGCAGCAATAAGAATCTGAAAATACCGACAGGAGAAATTGAAATAGAAGTTTCCGGACTAGATGTTCTTAACAGAAGCGAGCTTCCTCCTTTCACAATAGAAGATGAAACTGATGGCGGCGAAGAGCTGAGGATGAAATACCGCTATCTTGATCTCCGCCGGAATCCGGTGAAAAACAATATCATATTGCGTCATAGTGTTGCGCAGGAGGTACGTAAGTATATGGATTCCATTGGATTTATCGAAATTGAGACTCCTGTTCTTATAAAATCTACCCCTGAAGGTGCCCGCGATTTTGTTGTACCAAGCCGTATGCAACCCGGAACTTTCTATGCATTGCCTCAATCACCCCAAACCCTCAAGCAGCTTCTGATGGTTGCCGGGTTTGACAAATATTTTCAGCTTGTAAAATGTTTCCGCGACGAGGATCTCAGAGCTGACCGTCAACCTGAATTTTCCCAGATCGATTGTGAAATGTCTTTTGTGGAAAGAGACGATGTACTTGATACATTTGAGGGTCTTGCAAAATATCTTTTTAAACAAATAAGGAGAATTGAATTCAGCGAACCTTTTTTAAAATTACCCTATCAGGAAGCAATTGAAAACTACGGAACAGATAAACCGGATCTAAGATTCGGAATGAAATTCTCTGATCTGACAGCAATTGTTAAGGGACATGGTTTCCAGGTATTTGATAATGCAGAATATATCGGGGCAATTTGTGCTGAGGGCTGTTCAGAATATACACGCAAACAGCTCGATGAGCTTACAGATTTTGTAAAACGACCGCAGATCGGGGCTAAAGGTCTCATATATCTGAAATATGGGATAGATGGTTCACTGAAATCATCCGTCGATAAATTCTATTCTGGGGAGGAACTTGCTAAATGGGCAGCAGCTATGAATGCAAAACAAGGCGACCTTATATTAATACTGGCCGGAGAGAAAAAAGCAACATTGACTGCTCTCTCAGAACTGAGGCTGGAAATGGGTAACAGGCTGGGATTGAGAAAGAAAGATAAATTTATTCCGCTCTGGATTGTGGATTTCCCATTATTGGAATGGGATGAAGATGAAAAAAGATTCTTTGCAATGCATCACCCGTTTACTTCACCAAAACCTGAGGACATAAAACTTATGGATACAGATCCGGGCAAAGTGCGTGCAAATGCCTACGACCTGGTAATAAATGGAACTGAAATAGGTGGTGGTTCGATCAGAATACACGATGCTACTGTCCAGAAGCTTATGTTTAAGGTATTGGGATTTACTGATGAAGAAGCAAATAACCAGTTTGGATTTTTGCTGAATGCCTTTAAATACGGTGCACCACCACATGGCGGAATTGCTTTCGGATTCGACAGGTGGGTTGCATTGCTTGGAGGCCAGGATTCTATCCGTGATTTTATTGCTTTCCCGAAAAATAATTCCGGACGGGATGTAATGCTTGATACACCTTCAGCAATATCAGATAAGCAGCTCGATGAACTGATGCTGGAAATAAAAAAGGGGGAAAAGAATTAAATTAATTGTTATCCGGACCTGTCTTCAGGCTAATTAAAATCACTCCATTGGCCCCTCTTGATCCATAGATAGAGGCTGCTCCTCCTTTTAATACTTCTATAGATTTGACTTCAATAGGATGAATATCATCAATTGAAGTCACAATTATTCCGTTTACAACAAACAATGGTTCATTGGTCATTGTTGGTGAAGACATTCCCTGGATGATTATACTTTTACCAATTACCTGAACTCCCGGAACACCTCCCTTTAACATATCGTAAATATTTGAGTATGAGGCATATTTATTTTTATCCGAATTTAATTTGGTTACCTGGGAGGTAACATCTTTCTTTTCAATTTTTTCATAACCGACATCTACCTTAGTATCGGCAACAGCTTGATTCTCCTCCGCATTCCGGGAACTACTCAATGTGATATTAAGCTCTGTTCGTCCATTAATCATTACCTTCTCAGTAACTCCGGAAAAAGTAAAAACGGTTATTTCCCCTGCATCCGGACGGATCTTGACATTATAAAATCCTTTTGTGTCGGTCACAATATTTGTATTCTTCTTATCAATAATGATCATTGCTCCGGAAACAGGATTTCCTGCATTATCAGTAACAATACCAGACAGCCGCACTTTCTTTTTACTGTTTTGTCCCTGTACGGGAATAGTCAGAATAAACAATGAAAGAATTATCAGCAATAAGACTTTTGTTTTCATTTCAAAGTGATTTTTACAGATGCAAGTTATGCCTTATCAATTTACAATAAAAATAATTTGTTATTCAACTATTTTCCCGATAAGAGTTGCGGAAGTGCATCTTTCGATATATACCTTTGTATATTCTCCTTTTTTTAAGCCTTTTACAGGAAAAACTGCCACTTTATTCTGTGATGTCCTTCCTGACAGGTGATCTGGAGATCTTTTCGAAGGACCTTCTATCAGTACTTCAAAAACTTTTCCAACATCATTTTTTTTTGAAACAGATGAAAGTTTGTTTTGCAGTGAGATAATTTCATTCAGTCTTTTTGTTTTAATCTCATCAGGAATATCATCCTTATACTTTCTGGCAGCCTTTGTTCCCGGTCGTTCACTGTATTTGAACATATAGGCAAAATCGAAACCAGCCCATTCCATTAACGATAACGATGCCTGATGGTCTTCTTCTGTTTCAGTACAAAAGCCTGATATCATGTCAGTTGAAAGAGAGCAATCAGGTATTATCGAATGAATAACGCTTATCCGGTCCATATACCACTCTCTTGAATATTCACGATTCATTAATTTCAGAATCCGGCTGCTTCCGCTCTGTGCAGGCAGATGAATATGCTTGCAGATATTATCGTACCGGGCAATTGTTTTCAGCAGATCGTCAGAAATATCTTTGGGATGAGAAGTTGAAAATCTGACTCTGAGGAGCGGATTTACCTGTGCTACCATTTCAAGCAATCCGGTGAAGGTTATGACCTTGTCATTGAAAATCCATTTGTACGAATCAACATTTTGTCCAAGAAGTGTCACTTCCCTGTAACCTGAATCAAAAAGCTCTTTAACTTCTCTAAATATTGATTCCGGATCACGACTTCGCTCAGCACCCCTGACATAAGGAACCACGCAGTAGGCACACATATTATTGCAGCCTCTCATAATTGATACAAACGAAGAAACTCCATTTTTATCCATCCTTACAGGGGAGATATCAGCGTAAGTTTCTTCGCGTGACAATAAAACGTTTATAGCCTTATGTCCCGACTCTGCTTCAGCAACAAGCAATGGAAGCTCGCGATAGGCATCAGGTCCGACAACAATATCGACAAGCTGATCAGTTTCCAGAACCCTTTTTTTCAGCCTTTCAGCCATACAGCCAATCAATCCGATAATAATCTCCCTGTTTTTCTTTTTAAGGTGTTTTATTGCCTTGAGCCTGCTCCAGATACGCTGTTCTGCATTTTCACGAATTGAGCATGTATTTAAAAGTATTAATCCGGCATCGTTGATATTTTGAGTCAATTTAAAGCCATTATCTGAAAGAATTGAAATAACAACCTCACTGTCAGCGACATTCATCTGACAGCCATAGGTTTCTATATAGACTTTTTTCAACATTTGTTGCATATAATATAAAGGCGACAGGCGACAGGCATCGGGCGACCGGAATTTTATTTCCTGGTTACCAGCAGCCTGTTGCCTGTTGCCTTATGCCTTTTATAAGGCTGTAAAAGTACATAAGTATAACGAAGTATTAAAGAATTATTTACTTTTGCACTTAGAATATTCTAAAATAAAAAAAACATATGTCAGGTCACAGTAAATGGTCCACGATCAAGAGAAAGAAAGGGACAGCAGATGCCAGGAGAGGGAAGATCTTTACAAAGATCATAAAAGAGATAGTCATTGCTGCAAAAGAAGGAGGAGGAGATCCTGATTCAAATGCCAGGTTAAGGCTTGCAATTCAGAATGCCAAGGGTGCCAATATGCCAAAGGACAATATTGAACGTGCTATCAAAAAAGCTGTCGGCTCTGAAGCAGAAAGCTATACCGAAACTACTTTTGAAGGCTATGCTCCTCATGGTATAGCCGTTTTTGCAGAATGTCTGACCGATAACAATAACAGAACTGTAGCATCAATAAGATCAGCTTTTAACAAGCATGGAGGAAACCTTGGTACAAACGGTTCGCTCAGCTTTCTTTTTGACAGGAAAGGTATTTTTACGGTTAGAAATGAAGGATTATCACTCGATGAAATTGAACTTGATCTTATTGATGCCGGAGCAGAAGATTTTGAATCCGATGGAGATACAGTAACAATTACATGTGCCAAAGAGAATTTTGGTAGTTTAAGCAGGAAATTAAGTGAGCTGGGAATTGAACCTGAAGAATCAAGATTAAAAAGAATACCAAATGATACAAAAAAGCTGGACGTGGAATCAGCCAAGAAAGTACTCAAATTTATTGAGTCTCTTGAAGATGATGATGATATTCAGAATGTGTATCATAATCTGGAAATAACAGATGAGCTGGCTGCAGCTCTTGAATAGAAAAAATAATGAGAAATTTTATTGCATTTCTGCTGCTTGTCCCTTTGATTGTTTCGTGCAAAAAGGAAACTGACAATATCATCTGGCAAAGATCTTTTGGTTCTGGCAATGCATTATTCATTAAAGCAACATCCGATTCCGGATTTGTCGGATGTGGTGAACTGAACAGCAAACCATATCTGGTCAAGCTGTCAAGAGAAAAATCGACTCTTTTTGATTTTACATCCGAAAAAGATGGTTTATTCAGTTCAGGATGGTCAGACGATTCATGTTTCATAGCTGCCGGAAGCAGTAATAACAATATGCTGCTTACACGGATAAATAATAATGGAAATCAGGTCTGGGATACAACAATCAGTGGCAGCTTTAAAATCAGTGTCACAAATTTGTGTTATACAGGAGGAGGAAAGTTTCTGGCAGTAGGATCCTCAATTCCTGATACAGATGATTCGAAAGCGGTCGCACTTATGTTTATCTGGTTTGATACCACGGGACAAATAATTAAAAATGATTCGATTACAGGAACTGATATTATTTCCGCAAGCCAGGTTATAGTTGACAATTCAGGAAATATCTATCTGGCTCTGACAAGAAAAAATAAAGGATTTAAAGCTTCTGCAAGTGTTGCAAAATATAATAGCAATCTTGAGGAACTATGGGAAGAAAAAATTTACAATAACACTGATTATACAGCAATTTGCAATGATATAATATTAACGGGATCTGATAGCCTTTATGCAACAGGCATGATAGAAGCTTATCGTACATCCGGAACTCTTGACAATTCATTTATGGCATCACTGAGTACATCAGGCAAGCTGGGATGGAAGAAATACTTTGAGAACTCAAATTCAGGCTCTGCCCTGATCTCAAATGATTCTGATGTTCTATTCATGCTGAACAGGAATTGTTTCATTATCAGTAAACTTGATCCGTATTCCGGAACTGTTATGGGTCCGATAAGGATGTTCAATGAATGTAACTCATATAATACTGATGCTTTTGGAACAGATATTGATATATTTTATGACAGAAATATTCTTGTAGCTGGTTCAACAGGTGGAAACTTTTATTTGGCAATCAAACCTTCATTGTAAAAACCAATATCTTTGGCACATGATCCGAAAGATATTTTTATTTCTTATTATCCTTGTTCTCACGGTCGACTTTTGCAATTCACAGGCATTTATCAGAACTTCGGATCTTTTTAAACGACCGGAAAGTCCGGGAAAGCTAAACATTTTTCAGAATCCGGCAATCGATTCTCTTTTAAGCAGATACATAATTCTAAATAAAAAATTACGGACTGCTGAAGGAATTCAGGGAATGTCGGGTTTTCGAATTCAGATCTATTACAGCTCTGTCAGAAGTGCACGCGAAGAATCAGCAAAAGCAAGAGCAGAATTTATCAGCATGTTCCCCGAAAATAAATTTCCTGACCTTAAATCCTATGCACTGTACCAGGAACCAGGATGGTACATGGTAAGAGCAGGTGACTTCAGAACAAAAACAGAGTGTTATAAATTTCTTCTGATGGTCCGGAAAGAATTTCCAAATGCTTACCCTGTTCCCGATATTATTAATTTCCCCGACCTGATTAATAAATAATTATGAGCGATAGAATCAAACATGAATGCGGCATTGCAATGTTGAGAATGCGTAAGCCGATAGACTATTATATTGATAAATATGGTGCATGGGACTATGGTCTCCAGAAGATGTACCTGATGATGGAAAAACAGCATAACAGAGGTCAGGACGGTGCTGGAATCGCAGGAATAAAATTGAATGTTCAACCGGGCAACAGATATATTTTCAGACAAAGATCAAACAAATCAAATCCTATAAAAGAGATATTCGGACTTATTTACGAAGACATTAATAAAATTACCGGGGGCAGTAAAGAAGCACAGAATTCACGTTTTATCAAAGATAACATCCCTTTTGCCTGCGATGTTTATCTTGGTCACCTCAGATACGGCACTTACGGCAATTATAAAATCGACTATGTTCACCCCGTGAGCCGTGAAAATAACTGGAAATCAAAGAACCTGGTAATGGCCGGTAACTTCAATCTTACCAACGTTGGTGAGATCTTCAGCAACCTGATCGATCTTGGCCAGAATCCTGTCGATTTTTCTGATACAGTAACAATTCTAGAGAATGTTGGTCATCGTCTTGATGAAGAAAATGAAAGATTATTCAGACAGTTCAAAGAACAAGGCTATTCCAAAAAAGAAATATCTCCATTGATAGAGAAGAATCTTGACCTTGCAACTATTCTTTCAAAAGCCAGCCGTAACTGGGATGGCGGTTATACAATGGCCGGAATGGTAGGTCATGGCGATGCATTTGTTATGAGAGATCCTGCAGGAATAAGACCGGCTTTCTATTATATTGATGATGAAGTAGTTGTCGTTGCTTCAGAGAGACCGGTAATCCAGACCATCTTCAATGTAAGAACGGATAATGTTAATGAGCTTCCACCTGCACATGCTATAATTATTAAAGCTTCAGGCGAAACATCAGTTGTCAGACTGAGGGAGGATGCCGAAATACGGAAATGCTCGTTTGAACGAATATATTTTTCGAGAGGAACAGATAAAACCATTTATCGTGAAAGGAAAAAGCTTGGTGAGCTGCTCACACAGACGGTTCTGAATGCTGTAAATTATGACCTCGACAATACAGTATTTTCTTATATTCCAAATACAGCTGAGAGTGCATTTTACGGACTTATTAAAGGTGTGGAAGATTACCTCAACCAGTCTAAAATTGATACAATATTAAAAAACGGGAAAACCCTTACAAAAGAAAAGCTTGCGGAAATCATTAACCACAGACCAAGGGTGGAAAAGATTGCAGTAAAAGATGCAAAGCTCAGAACATTT
>JBGOXH010000120.1:0-8360 GCA_041479075.1 Bacteroidia bacterium
CTTTAAAAGCAGCACCAGTCAGATACTTTTATAAGATCGTTTTTATGCTAACTTTGAAACAAAAAGATTTTAAAAGCCAAATGATTTATTAATGAAACTGGTCAATAAAATATTTTTGACTTCAGAATATTTTTTGCTTGCCTTTTCTCTCAGCTTGAACTCTTTTTCACAAACTACAGAAAAAACAGTTGTAAGAGGTAAGGTCGTTGATGCATTGACCGGCGAGCCGATTCCCTTTGCTTCTGTTTCTTTGAAAGGCACTACCGTCGGGACACTCACGGATAATTCAGGGAAGTACCTTATTGAAACAAAAGTGCAGGCAACTACTATTTCGTTTTCATTTATAGGTTATCAGACTGAAACCAGAAAAATTAGACCGGGAGCTGATCAGACATTTAATATCAGCTTGAAAATCTCTTCAATCACTCTCGACGAAGTGACAGTTAAGCCCGAAAAAAAGAACTACAAAAACAAAAATAATCCTGCTGTTGACATTATTGAAAATGTTATTGCCAGAAAAAACCTGAACAGGCAGGGAGGTTACAGCTTCCTTCAGTATGATAAGTATGAAAAGATTCAATTTGCTTTTAGTAATATCAGCCAAAAGTTTCAGGAGAGAAATTCAAACGGGAAATTTGGTTTTGTATTTAATAATGTCGATACGACAAGACGTATAGGCAATAATATCCTTCCTGTTTTTATAAAAGAATCGCTCTCTTCTCATTATTACAGGAAGGAGCCTCTGGAGATAAAAGATATAATTCATGCCGAGAAAACTGTCGATCTTGATAAATATTTTAACAATAAGGGTGTTTCAGCTTATCTTAACTACTTATATCAGAACATAGATATTTACAATAATGAAATTCTGTTTCTCACAAATAAGTTTTTAAGTCCTATTGCCAGTACAGCTCCTGCATTCTATAGGTATTATATCATTGACACTCTCACTGTAAATGATATTAAATGTATAAGATTGTTTTTTGAAGCACGGAACAAGGCAGATTTTCTTTTCCACGGGAACCTCTATATAACAATGGACAGCTGTTATGCAGTCAGGAAAATCGATATGGGTATAAATAAAGATATAAATATCGATTGGGTACAAGATATCGTTATTACACAGGATTTTGACCGGTTCGGACAACAATCGTGGCTGCTTTCAAAAGAAGAAATATCAGTCGATCTTGGTATAGTTCAAAATACGATGGGTTTATATGGGCAACGGACAATCTATTACAGGGATTATAAATTAAATGAACCTATTGAGGATGAAATATTCAAAGGTCCTGAGAGAATTGAAAGAACTGATGCGGCAGCCGATAGTGCAAGCTATTGGGAAGCAAACCGTTTTGTACCTCTTAATAAAGCCGAAAGGGAAATATACCATACCATAGACACTTTGCAGCAAATGCCTGCATTCAGAAGGAGAATGAATCTTATTATGATGGCGACAGTCGGATTTCTGAACCTGGGTAAAGTTGAAATTGGTCCGGTCGGAAGCTTCTATAGTTATAATAATATTGAAGGATCGAGGTTCAGGTTCGGAGGAAGGACAACTCCCGAATTAAATAAGAAAATAATTATCGATGGCTATCTGGCTTATGGTACAAAAGACAAAATATTCAAATACAGTGCAGGCATATCATATTCGTTTACACCCCGGACAATTTACCAGTTCCCGGTAAAAGCACTCTTTATGAGCTATCAGAAAGATACAAAAATCCCGGGTGCGGAATTTCAGTTTGTCCTGCCCGACAACATATTATTTTCATTTAAAAGAGGAGTGAATGATAAGCTTCTTCTGAATAACACTTTTAAAATCGAATACCTGAATGAATTTGAGAACCATTTCTCTTACAGGCTTGGATACAGTTACACCAGGCAGTACACAGCGGGTAAACTTTATTTCAATCCTGAAGAATATGGTTCAACGCCAAGTGAGATCAATTATGTAAATATTCCTGAAGCTTATGTAAATCTGCGCTATGCACGTAATGAGTCATTTTTCCAGGGTAAAATTTACCGGACTTTATATCCTGGCAAATATCCTGTAATTCAGTTAAAAATTGCAGGTGGTTCAAGTATAATAAATAACGATTTTGATTACCTGAGGCTTCAGCTTAATATAAGCAAAAGATACTATATTGCTATTGCAGGATATACTGATGTTACTTTTGAAGCCGGGAAGATATTTGGTAAAGTTGCATATCCTATATTGTTCATTCACAATGCAAATCAGACATACTCATATCAGAAGAACTCTTATAACCTTATGAATTTCCTTGAATTTGTCAGCGATCAGTATGTTGCACTAAATGTGAATCACAGCTTTAATGGTTTTATTTTCAACAAAATACCCTTGCTGAAAAAGCTTAAGTTAAGAGAGCTGGTTACCTTTAAGATTTTATATGGAAGCCTCAGCGATCGCAATAACCCTGATTATCAGAATGATCTGTTCAAATTCCCGACAGACGCAGATGGAATTCCGCTTACATACACACTCGACAGAAAGCCATATATTGAAGCAGGTGTTGGTGTTTCAAATATTCTGAACCTGATCAGGATCGATGTAATCAAACGATTCACCTATGTCGGTAATCCGAATGTCTCGAGTATTGGAATCCGCATCAAAATCATGATTGATATTTAAATATTCGAAGTACTGAATTAAAAAACCAGAACATGAAGTCACCCTCTCACAGAAAATCAGCTGAATTTTTCCGTGGAATCAGCCTTATTTTACTGACTCTTCTTTTTTCAGTTCCCATTTTAGCCCAACCATCCGGTGGTCCGTATGGCCCGGTACGACAGACCTGGCAATTGCCAAAAACAGAGGGTAAAATATATTATGTAGCGCCAGATGGTAAAAATGAAGCATCCGGTGAAGCTTTTACTGCTCCCACAACAATCCAGGAAGCGATTGACAGAGTTAAAACCGGCGATGTAATTATTATGCGGGGAGGCACTTACCGGACAGGCAATCTTGTACTGAACCAGGGAATCACTATTCAGCCATGGATGGATGAGCAGCCTGTGTTTAAGGGAACTTATATTGCAAGCGGTTGGAAAAATCTGGGAAACGGCCTGTGGACTATTAAATGGGATCACCTGTTCCCATCAAAACCTGCCAGCTGGTGGCAGCGCGACAGAAACGGAAAGCAAACCCCTGTGCACAGGTTTAATAACGATATGGTATTCGTGGATGGTAAGTTCTTACAATCAGCAGGTTATGAAGGAGAGGTGAATGAGAACTCTTTTTATATCGATTATGAATCAGGACTGGTTTATATCGGTACGAACCCAGCTAACCGGCTGGTTGAAATTACAGCTTTCAATGTAGGATTACACCGGATAACAGGCGAATGTCATGGTAAGGTAACAGATCATAAAGGCTTCATAATTAAGGGTATTACATTTATCCAGTATGCTTATCGTGCACTTGAAGTTGACGGGAAGGAACCGGAAGGTATTTCACCTGAAGCCGACCACGGTAAGGATGTAATTGGCACAACACTGGAACATTGCACTATCTCTTTTTCCTCACGAGTAGCCGCTTACCTCAGGGGTGATAAGCTTGTCCTCAGGAATTGTAAGATAAGCGACACAAGCACTGAAGGCATTTATATAATTGCCTCTTCTGATGTTCTGCTGGAGAGGAATATTTTCACACGCAACAACATCGAACAAATCTCCGGGTACTATCCTGCTGCAGTTAAGATCTTTAATCAAAGTTATCGCGTAACATGCCGGGATAATCTTGTTACCGACCTGCCTTATTCGAATGGTATCTGGTATGATGTCGGTAATGTTGACGGTCGTTTTCTGAATAACTGGGTGGAAGGTGTTGGCATTATTTCAACAGGAATTTCATATTTGCAGACGTGGCCAAGCGAAAGCGGGTTCTTTTTTGAAATCTCAAAAGGTGCGATATGCGCAGGCAATGTATTCGTAAATTGTGAACTTGGGATACATATTCTGAACAGCTGCGATGTTAAAATGTACCAGAACACTCTGATAAACAGTACTGCCTGTGTCAGCCGAAGCGAGAGAAGCGCAGTGGGTGACCGCTTTGGATGGCATCCGGCTACCGGTCCGGATGTCGATAAACGCGAAGGTCATGTTTTTATCAATAACCTTCTGACTGGTGATGCCATGTTTAACAGACCTCTGCTGTTCGTATGGCAAAGAAAGATGCTTTGTGACAAGCTGACCAAACCGCAGTTTAAACAGATAGACAATAATGTGTATGTGCAAAGTTCCGGCAAAAGGAGTATTCCAATGATTTTATGGAGTCCTGCAATGAATGATACCTGTATTATCGGATTTGAGTCGCCGGCAGAATTAAATAAGCTTCATCCTGAGTTTTCTGGTCACAGTTTGCTTTACAAAGATTATCAGGTATTTAGAAGTCCGGATTTGAGTAATTATAGGCTGATACCTGAATTCCCCGGTATCAAAGCAGCGGCTCCGCTACCCGTTGAAATCAGCGTACTTCTGAAACGTCCGAAGAAGGATTTACCATATATAGGCGCTTATCCTCAGGTTCAGTGAGCAGGCTTACCACTTTTTAACTGTTTCAATCATTGCGAGAATATTTTCGACCGGTGTTCCTGCCTGGATATTATGACATGAGCAGCAGATAAAACCTTCCCGTCCTTTTCCCAGAGCTTCAAGACAGTCTAAAGTCTCCTTCCGTACATCTTCAGCTGAACCCAAAGGCAGAGCATGCTGGTTATCAACGCCTCCGTGAAAAATTATTCTTTGCCCGTATTTCTCCTTAAGAGCTTTCATTTCCATTCCCGGACATAAATGCTGAACAGGATTCAGCACATCGATGCCACAATCAATAAGCGGGGCAATAAGCTTTTCCGAAGCTCCATCGGTATGATAAAAAACCTTTAGTCCGTAAGAATGAATAAGCTTGCACCATCTTTCCATCCTGGGCTTAAGGAAGAATTCCCACTCCTGAGGCGGGATAAGCAGATTATTCTGACCGCCTACATCATCGCTGATAAAAACCAGATCAAGATATTCTGAAGCTTTATCCAGGAACCTGATGAGCATTTCAGTCTGTATATTTTCTATTCGGTCGAGTGTGGCTGTGACCAGATCGGGATAAGCAAGAATGTCCATCAATCCCTGCTCAATTCCGCGAAGCTGACAATATATTTCAAAGAATGAAACCCAGGGACCTATTACAGCAAAATCTTCTGATGCCAGTTTTGCACGATTAACTGCAGATTCGTAATCAAACAGATCAGGATCAGGCCAGAAAGGATAATTATCTGCATCAGAAGCAGTTGTATATCCACGCATGGGAGGTTCCGTAAACTCCTGGTAATGAGCTGCTCCGGCTGTAATATCCCTGAGCGGTACTCCCCACATTGTGCGGGAACCTGTTGCATTTGCTCCAACCTGTGAACCGGCACTCTCTCCTGCAGGAGTCTTATAATCCATAAAGACCCACACGATTTTGTCCACCCCGAGCTTCTTCCACATTTCAAAATCGTCTTTTGCATCAACATACTTTTTCAATGCATCCTCAACTTCAGGAGTATGCCAGATATCAACCGGGATTCTGTCGACAGGCTTCCGGTGAAGAATATTGATTACCCTTTGCTTTGAATTCATTCCTTCAGATTATTTTTCATTAGTGCATTTCAAGGAAGCATCAAGTACAATTTTATTATTGTCAAACTGATAAGATCACTATTCATATAAAATTAGATTTTTTTTCGGTAAATTGTAAATCAAATTATTTAGTCACTCGTTAAAGATGAAAAGAATACTCTTCCTGGCATTTTTATTTGCTGAATGCACGGGTTTATTTGCTGAAATCAGGGTAGGAGTGGCAAGAAAGGTAATAACTCCCGAAACACCCATCTGGCTTTCAGGTTATGCAAGCCGTAAAGCACCATCCACAGAAATCCTGCAGGATATTTGGGCTAAAGCAATTGTAATTGAAGAAAACCAGAAAAGCCGGATCATTATCGTTACAACAGATGTCATCGGATTATCACACGAAGTATCCGAAGATGTGGCAAAACGCGTTATTGAAAAGTATGGCATCGATCGCTCACAGCTGCTTCTGAGCTCATCTCACACACATTCGGGACCGGTGATCTGGCCTTCTCTGATTGACATGTTCGAACTCAGCACATCTGATATCCAGGCTCTTGTAACCTATAGTGGGAAATTGGCTGATGCTGTTATTGATATCATTGATACGGCAATGAATAATCTTAAACCCATGCAATTATTCATTGGTCATGGTTCTGTTGATTTCGCGAAAAACCGACGGGAATTCACTGAGAAAGGTGTGGTTATCGGAGTAAATCCCGACGGACCTGTGGATCATGATGTACCGGTACTTAAAGTTGCAGCTCCGGATGGCAAGCTGCAGGCGGTTTTATTTGGATATGCATGTCACAATACTACTTTGAGCATAAACCAGGTCAACGGCGATTATGCCGGCTTTGCACAGACAGAAATTGAAAAATCTAATCCCGGAGTTGTCGCAATGTTTATGGCCGGCTGTGGTTCAGATCAGAACCCGCAGCCTCGCGGAGCTGTTGAGATGGCAATGCAGCATGGCAAGTCGCTGGCTGATGCAGTTCAGAATGTTTT
Organism: Bacteroidia bacterium; assembly: GCA_041479075.1. Lineage (GTDB taxonomy): Bacteria > Bacteroidota > Bacteroidia > Bacteroidales > VadinHA17 > LD21. The sequence continues at coordinate 6,631 of JBGOXH010000120.1, forward strand.
AACTGGCAAGATGCATCCTGTCAGGCCTCCGATCCGAACTTGTTTTACAACAACCGACCTTGACTTTCAGCCTTTCGATCCTGAAAAATATATGAAAGAAATAATGAGCAGTGACCAGTACAGGCAGCGACGGGCGAAACTTTTACTTGAAGTGTACGACAAGGGCTGGGATATGGACCGGCTAAAATATCCGGTCCAGGCAGTACGATTTAATAATGATTTTACAATTGTAGCACTTAGCGGCGAAGTAGTTGTTGACTATTCGCTTTTTGTAAAAAAGATTTATCCCGGGGAGAACCTGTTTGTTGCAGGTTACTGCACGGAAGTGCAATGCTACATACCTACGCAAAGAATTTTGAAGGAAGGCGGGTACGAGCCTGAGACCAGCATGATTTATTACGGACTTCCGGGACCATTTAAAGAAAATGTCGAGAGTAAAGTTTTAGATGCCATTTCCTTTGTAATGAAACATACCAGGGCCAGACGCTGATTTGCAATTACTTCTTGACTTCCAGCTAATTAATTAGTAACTTTATACAAAAATTCTTAATATCTGTTAACCAAAAAAGGAGGAGAAATGGCAACTTATTTTTTATTTGGAACGTATTCTGCCGAAGCTGTTAAAGGTATAAGTGCAGCTCGTACAGAAAAAGCTAATAAGCTTATTCAGAAGTATAAAGGGAAAATTATTTCGATTTATGCATTGCTGGGTAATAAAGATCTGGTAATTATTGCAACATTCCCCGGTATCGAACAGGTCGTTAAGGCTTCAATAGCTGTCAGCAAGCTGACGGGAATTGCTTTCTCGACTTCCGAAGCTATACCTGCAAAAGATTTTGATAAAATGGTTGTGGGGATTTAAGAAAAAAATGTAGGATCAGACAGAACTTTTTCAAAAAACTTTTTTAACCACCCCGTCCCGACTCTTTGGTCGGGACAGGGACTATCGAAAAAGTCATGTATCACCCCCAAACCCCCCAAGGGGGGCTTTTTAACTCTCTGTTTTTCAGTAAGTCCCCCTTGGGGGATTTAGGGGTTGATAGTAAAAGAGGGACTTTTTCAACAGCCCAAAGTTTTCTATTCTGTATTTAAAGAAAATATTAAAACAGTTTAATTACACAACCTTTTCTTTATACTGTCTGATAAACCCCAGTGTGATAAGGAATTGTGCGGTGATATAGGTCGACATTATAATCAGTGAAGATGCTTTTATCGGTTGACTGAATTTATTGACAGCGATAGCAGAATCAGATATGACAAACAGAATAGCACCGGCGAGAACTAACCAGTAACTTATTTTGTTCACCTTCTTAAATCTGTCTATAGCTGCTGCAAGCATTGTAAGAATGACAAAAGCATAAATAATAACCGGTAACTTCATATCTCCCAGATCATCATACAGATAGTACACGAGTCCCGTTCCATATAAAATTACCGGAATCAGCAGGAAATATTTTGAATGAAAAATGACATTTTCTCCCGGTGTTAAAAAGAATGCAATAAGATACATGACCTGTGCCAGAAGAAAACATACCAGCCCGGGGATAAACGAAAAATCGAGTACGATATCTCCAGCCCAGGAGAAAAATAGTCCGGCAAGTATTAATGCGCTCAGCTTGTTAAAGGTATTCCGGAAGTTTATGATGAAAATGATAATAAGAATCGGGATGATAAAACCTTTAATTATTAGTCCGGTCAGGAATGAAGAGTGACCATGGAGGAGTATGTAC
>JBGOXH010000001.1:0-26959 GCA_041479075.1 Bacteroidia bacterium
GAAATTCTCATTCAGAGATGAAAAAGTTTTTTGCTATAGTATTTTTCCTGATACTCATTAATTCTTCTATTTATTCCCAGGAGAAATCAAAAATGATTTCTCTGGATGGTTATGTGACTGTTATGGAGAATGCAATATTTGACACCTTATCAGGCCCGATTCTTTTCGACAATCTTCTTCATAACAGACTCAACTTGAAAGTTTTCATAAATAAAAACATAACATTCGCAGCCGAATTCAGAAATCGTCTGTTCACGGGAGATTTAGCAAGAATCAACAATTATTATTCAGATATGATAGGTACAGATCAGGGATGGATTGATATGTCGTGGGATGTTATGAACAAGAGTTCGTTTTACCTGAATACTACTGTTGACAGACTATGGCTGGACTTTAACTATAACAAATTCCAGGCAACAATAGGAAGGCAACGGATAAACTGGGGACAAACTTTTGTCTGGAATCCGAATGATATTTTCAATGCTTACTCGTTTTTTGATGTTGATTATATTGAAAGACCAGGGAGCGATGCAATCAGGCTCCAGTATTATCCGTCTTCTTCCTCAACAATTGAAGCTGCTGCAAAGATTGACAACGAGAATAATATCACTGCAGCAGGGATGTACCGTTTTAACAGGTGGGGTTATGATATTCAGTTCCTTGCAGGCTACTCGAACAGTTCAGATATTGTTGCAGGAGCAGGCTGGTCAGGTTCAATAGGATCGGTCTCATTCAGGGGCGAAGGTTCCTGGTTTCATCCTGTTGAAGCATTTAAAGATACCTCCGGGACAATGATCATTACTGCAGGAATAGATAAAGTTTTTGAAGATAATTCCATCGCACAGCTGCAGCTGATGTATTGCAATAACCCGCTGAAGATGAATAATTTCACCAGTATTTATACGGGAAATCTCTCGGCAAAAGATCTCGCTTTTTCAAAGTTTACGGCATTTGGCCAGTTCACTTGGGCAGCCACTCCTTTGCTGAATATAGGGATATCAGGAATGTGGTTTCCTGACCTGAATGGATATTTTACCGGACCGACTCTTGACTATTCTCTTGCTGAAAACGTCGATTTTTCATTGATCTGGCAGCATTTCGACGGCAGGATTAATGATGCTAAAGAAAGAATTAACCTTGTTTTCCTTAAGGTTAAATGGAGTTTCTAGAATTTTCCTACTTTTAGCGCAACAACAAAAAACAGTATGGCACTTGTACATGAATTTGAAAACAACGGCAACTGGCTCTTTAAAAGAAGAAGCTGGCTGCCGGTAGTTATGTTAATTGCAGGCATTGTCATGCTGTATCTCGGAAACAGGCAGGCAATTTTCTTCGACCTGAGGGATGAAATGATATTCCTCGGTGTCAGCATTTTCGGACAGATAATACGCATTTTAACTGTAGGCTTTACGGCAAAAAATACATCCGGACGCAATCAGGCTGCAGGACAAATTGCTGATGAAATAAATACCACTGGAATGTATTCAATTGTCAGGCATCCCCTGTATGTCGGTAATTTTTTCATGTGGCTCGGTCCGGTTCTCTTCTTAAGATCGGTCTGGTTCGCAGTTATTTTTGCCCTGGTTTACTGGCTTTATTATGAAAGAATAATGTTTGCTGAAGAACAATTTCTCAGAAGAAAATTCAGTGAAGCTTATGATAAATGGTCTGAAAAGGTCAGTGCATTTATTCCTTTTCATGTAAAATTCGTTCGTCCAAATCTTCCGTTTTCAGTTAGAAATGTTCTGAAAAATGAACACAACGCTTTTGTAAATATTTTCTTGATTTTCGCTGTGCTCGACCTGTTTAGAAATTACTTCCTTACTGAAAGAATTTTTTTTACAAAGATCTGGATGTGGCTGCTGATCGGAGCAGTTGGTCTGTGGATAATAATCCATTCGATTCACAAATACACAAAGTGGCTTGAGGCTGGAAGGAGCTAGAATCTTAGACAAGGAGCCCCCTTTTTAATTCCCCCCGGAGGGGGGAAAAATTCTTGCTTTTAATTGTATTTCAATAACATATACAGTTTTTCTCCCCCTCCGGGGGAGATGGTTCGCTATAGCGAACCAGAGGGGGTTCCTGGCTTTTGTCTTCCCTCTCAGGGGGAGTGCCCGCCATTTGGCGGGCGAGGGGGTATTATGATTATTCATCCCTTGCTCCCGTAAAAATCATAATGTAGTAGAGCAATATTGCAAGCGAACCAAGAGCTGCCACAACATAAGTATATGCTGCCCATTTTGATGAAAAGCTTACCACAGGAAACATCCTCGATCTGAATCCAAGCCATGCGTAAGCGATGGCATGCTAAACAGTTTAATTAACTACAGATCTTTTAATTATATTTAAGCTGTGATAAAATTCGTGAAAGACATATTATCATTTTTACTGTCGCTGCCTGTTCATTTTTACCGTTATGCGATTTCTCCGTTTTTAAGGCCATCGTGCCGTCATGTTCCATCATGTTCAGAATATATGCTTGAAGCATTAAAGCTTCATGGTCCATTTATTGGTATTGTCTTAGGTGCAAACAGAATTCTCAGATGCCGGCCCGGAGGGACACATGGGTTTGATCCGGTTCCGCTTTTTAGATTCAAAAGATATAAACCATTTTCAATTTCTCTTCGTAGATTTAAAAAAGGGAGTCGTTTGAAATAATTACACTGAAATCTCTCCAGAATAAGCCTTAGTGTTCTTAGTGTGTACTTCGTGTCCTTAGTGGTTAAGAAGAAAATTAACCACAAAGAGCACTAAGGTAAATCACAAAGAGCACAAAGGGGATTTGTTAGAATTTAAAAATTCAGTTCTTCCTTCAAATGCTTGTAGCCGGATCTGCTGACTGGTAATTTATCTCCTGAATGCAGGATTGCAACGTGATTATCTTTTCCGTAAGGCTCTATGCGATTGATTTCATGTACGCTAACGATGTACGAACGATGAATCCGTACGAAATCAGCTACCGGCAGATTATCTTCATAATACTTCATAGTCTGCTGTTTAAGAGCTTTGCCGGTTGAATGATAGATCATTACATAATCATCCTGTGCCTCAACATATTTTATCTGTTCAATGGGAATTAAATTAATGGAATTCCCTTTACGTACAACTACCCTGTTGATTGGAGAAGCTGATTCAGGCTTTTTAGCCAGAAGCTGATTTGCCGGCTCTAAATTTTCAGTCCCCGATCGGATCTTGTCAATAGCTTTATTGACTGCATCAAGGAACCTAATTTTCGGGAATGGTTTTAAAAGATAATCTACAGCATTAAGCTCAAAAGCTTTCAGCGCAAACTGGTCATAGGCTGTAATAAATATAATTACAGGTTTTTCTGTAAGAACTTCAACCAGTTCAATTCCAGTCAGCCTGGGCATCTGGATATCAAGAAAAACCAGGTCCGGCTTCATAAATGAAATTGATTTTAACCCACAGAAGCCGTCAGCACATTCAGCAATAATTTCAATAGAATCGAGATCTTTTAAATAATGCTTAATTATTTCCCGTGCCGGAGCTTCATCGTCAATTATTACAGTTCTGATCTTTTTCATCGATTTCATTTTCCTGCAATTACCTTAACTTAAAACAGACCCCTTCTTTCTTCCTCCTAAATATAAATATTAATTTTCAAATGGAACTTTAAAAAAAATCTGTAGGTATATACAAAGTTACAGTGTAAATCCCATTTTCCTTTATTGTATTTATCGATGCTTTGTTTCCATAGTACAATTCAAGCCGCCTGGCAACATTTAACAGACCGGTTCCTGTCCCTTTTTTTGATGATGGCGCAGGATCGTAATTATTACTTATCGTAATTTCAACATGTCCGTCAATAATCTTTACCTGGGTTATAATTTTAACAAGTTCAGTGCTTTCATAAACGCCATGCTTAATTGCATTTTCATAGAGCGGCTGGAGCAGCATAGCAGGAATTTTTGTTTCAAGACAATTTTCATCAATATTATACTCGGTAAATAATTTGTCGCCGAACCGTACTTTTTCTATATCGAGATACAACTTCAGATTTTCAAATTCACTTCTGAGTGAAACGGGCTGTTCATCTTTCTTCGATAATGCATATCGCATAAAATCCGACAACTTAATAACCATATCCCTGGCTTTTTCCGGATCAGTAATTGTTAGTGAACTGACTGAATTTAGGCTGTTAAACAGGAAATGCGGATTGATCTGAGACCGGAGCATTTTAAGCTCTGTCTCTTTGACCAGGCTCTCAAGCCTGGCCTCTTTTGCTTTTTTCTCCGATAAATTAATAAGGCTGATAAACAGATAATAAGAAAGTACGATAAGTCCGTAAATAAATACACCGGTACCGATCCTGTATGGGAATGTTGCATCCCAGTATTCCTGGTAATTATTTTGTTCTGGCAGAATAAGCAGCATTATCGATTTCGTTAGCACCATCCATAGGGTGATCGAGATTGCACCACTTACCACCAGATTGGTAATGAGTGATAGCGGCTTTGTTCCTTCTTTGTTAAAATAGCTGAAAGGATACCACAGCGATAATGCAATGCCTGAATAGATTATTAATGACAGAATGGTATCAGGGATGCTGATTTTAGCAAATTTCCCGAATGCATAATAGAATAAAAGTGTCTGGCCTGACGCAAGGAAAAGCCAGACCAGCCACCAGACTATAAGACGTACCCTGTTATTCAGTACAGGATGTTTCATCAGATTATCTTAATAACTTTTTACTTCACCCCCACCAAATACAACGGCTCCTTTAATGACAAGCTGACTTTCAGATTCGACAGATCTGCCGGGAAAAAGTTTGCGTGTATCGCTGAAACCGCCAAGGATCGGAGTCACTTCGATCGTAACATACCATGTGTCGGGGACAATTATCGTAGCACCGCCGAAAACACAGGCAATTTCAAGAATATTTCTTCCGGGGGCCAGCTTTGCTTTCGTAAGATCAAGATCAATACCGCCGAAGACAGATGATATTTTACCACCCTTGAAATTTTGAGAAACAATCTGTCGTTCACCACCACTGAAAATGTTTACATAATCAATATATTCATCTTCTGCCACACCTTTGGATGTAACAGCATTCCAGCCTTTTCGCTTGGTGACAATAAAAACAATGCCGATGATTATAAATATCGCAGGCCAGAACATATTGTACATGTGAAATGTCACACGAAACAGCAGGGGAATCATAAAAAATCCTCCCACAGCCATTACAATTACTCCGGCTGTTTTTTCAGTTGCACCAAGGGTCATAACAAGGCCAACCGCTACCAGAAGCATCTGCCAGCTGAAAATTATCTGAACAAGATAATCGGGAAAGATCCCGGTGTTTTTTATCACCAGGCACATTCCTGCCAGCACCAGGACTACTCCGATTATTACCCTGTTATTTGTAAGATGATGATGCTCTCGTCTTGACTGACGACGCTCATCCCGGTAATCATTTATAGTTTCCATAATTGTAAATTTATTTTTTTTGAATTAATTATTGACATTTTTTCTTTTAAAGAATGAAGAAATAATAAATAACATACCCATCAGCATAATAACCGCAGGCCAGTAAATTGTTTTGATAAGCTGAGGCATTTCGCCGTAATGATTATCCCAAATAAACCATATTCCGCCGGCTATGAACAGCAATCCCGGTATAAAACGAAGGTTAAGCAAAAACAGAACTCCTAAAAATACCAATAAAGTTTCCCAGGTAAAATATTCCTTTATGCTTCCCAGATGAAGCATGTCGTTTGTTGCAACAAGAAGAGCCAGTCCAAGTATGATAAAGAAAAGACCTATGCTTACTTGCGGATGGTGCTCCCTTTGTCTTTTTAATGAATAATCATGGTGTCTCATTGTTAATTAAGATTAAATACAGGGTAAAAATAGCGCTTCTGGCATGGTGTGGTTAGGAAAAATCGGTAAATGGCGGGTTTTTAACGGTATACTGTCATTTACAGGGGGAAATGTTACTTTTTTGTTGATAATTTTTTTAATTGAATAAGCTTTCATATTTTTGCAGACCAAAATTTACTGAGATGTCCGGATTATTTACCATACCAATCGGCGGTTTAAAAGAAGGACGTCACAGTTTTAATATTAAGATTAACAAAGAGTTTTTTGAACAATTTGAAGAGTCGGAAGTTAAAAACGGGATGCTTGAAGCTTTCGTTGAAGCCGATAAAAGATCTTCTCATATAAATCTGGCAATCAGTATTAGAGGAGTGGTCAGTATTTCGTGCGACAGATGTCTGCTGGTATTTTCACATCCGGTTGATTGCGAAAACAGGCTTTTAATTAAATTTGGCAAAACCAACGATGAAAGCGATCCAGATATAATAACAGTACCGGCAGATGAATATGGGCTCGATCTGAAACAGTATTTTTATGAGTACATTCTTCTGGCGTTACCGATACAAAGAGTTCATCCTGTAGACAAGAATGGTATCAGCGGTTGTGATCCGGAAATGCTGAAGAAGCTTAACCAGCATATCGTTAATGAAGATGACGGAATTGATCCACGCTGGGAAGAATTAAAGAAATTAATAAATAACAATTAAATAGAGAATAAAATGCCAAATCCCAAACGTAAACACTCGAAAGCAAGAAGAGATAAGCGCAGGACACATTATAAAGCAACTGCTCCAACAGTGTCAGTCTGTTCTAACTGCGGATCTTCAGTTAAGTATCACAGGGTATGTCCTGAGTGCGGATTTTACAGAGGCAAGCTTGCTATTGAGAAAAAGGCAAATGCCTGATTTCGTGTAACGAAACAGTAAAAAAATGAAAATTGGCCTTGATGTTATGGGTGGTGATTATGCACCTGATGCTATTATTGAAGGTGCAGTAGATTCCCTGCAACATTTATCTGCCGTGGATGATCTGGTTCTGATCGGAGATGAAAACTCGATCAAAAAGAAACTGAAAGAGTTAGATTGTGAGCTATCTCGTTTTAAAATTGTACATACAACACAGGTTATTGAAATGGGTGATGTTCCGGCAAAGGCCTATTCACAAAAGCCTGATTCAAGCATTGCAGTAGGATACAGAATGCTGAAAGAGAAACAGATAGACGGCTTTTGCAGCGCCGGAAACACAGGAGCAATGCTGGTTGGAGCCAGTTATACTGTAAATGTTATACCCGGAGTACTACGACCTGCCCTTGCAACAATTGTACCTTCACTGAACACCCGTAACTCTGTAATCCTTGATGTCGGATTAAGTCCGGATTGCAAACCTGATGTACTGCTTCAGTATGGTATTCTGGGTTCTCTGTTTGCCAAATACGTACTTGAAATTAATAATCCGACAGTAAGGCTTCTTAATATCGGAGAGGAAGAATCAAAAGGGACTGCCGCTGTCAAAGCTGCTTATGAAATGATGAAAGAACATCCGGGACTTAATTTTGAAGGGAATATTGAAGCAAACAGTCTCTTCAGTGAAACAATGGCAGATGTTATTGTATGTGACGGATTCGTAGGGAATGTTGTTTTAAAGCAAACTGAAGCATTTCATCATATCTATAAAACAAGAAATTTAAAAGATTCATTTTTTGATCGTCTCGATTTCGAGAGTATTGGCGGAACACCCATCGTGGGAATAAATGCCAATGTTGTGATTGGTCATGGAATATCAAAAAGAAAGGCCATAATGAATATGATCCTTCAGACATGGGCAGTTGTACATGTTAATCTGGCTCAGAAGATTAAAGAAGCTATCTAATTATGGAAAAAATACGGGCGGCCATTACTGGCATTCATGCCTGGGTTCCTGAATACAGGCTTACAAACCAAGAACTTTCAAAGATGGTCGACACATCCGACGAGTGGATTATGCAACGTGTCGGGATTAAGGAAAGACGCATTCTTAAAGGTGAAAATCAGGGAACCTCAGTACTTGGTGAGATGGCAGTTAAAGGATTGCTCGAAAAAACAAATACATCACCTGAAGAGATTGATCTGTTGATTTGCGCTACAATTACCCCAGATATGGCTTTCCCGGCGACTGCCAATATAATTTCAGACAAAGTGGGAATAAAAAATGCCTTTAGTTTTGACATAGGAGCCGCCTGCTCGGGTTTTCTTTTTTCACTTCAAACAGGTGTTTCATATATTGAGACGGGCAAATATAAAAAAGTGATAGTTGTCGGTGCTGATAAAATGTCATCTATTGTTGATTATACGGACCGTACCACATGCCCTCTTTTTGGAGATGGAGCAGGTGCTGTTCTTCTCGAACCTACTACAGACGATGTTGGTATTATCGATCATATTTTTCATACGGATGGTTCCGGCGAGAAATTCCTTTACCTTAAAGCCGGAGGTTCAGCAAAACCGGCTTCATTTGAAACTATTGAAGCTAAAGAACATTTTATTTACCAGGAGGGACAAAGTGTTTTCAAATTTGCTGTGGTTAATATGGCTGATGTAGCTGCAGAAATAATGGAAAAGAATAATCTGAAATCAGATGACATTGCATGGTTGGTACCGCATCAGGCTAACCTCAGGATTATTGATGCAACCGGAAGAAGAATGGGACTTTCCCCTGAAAAAATAATGATCAATATACAAAATTACGGAAATACGACAGCTGCAACAATTCCTCTCTGCCTGTGGGAATATGAAAGCAGGCTGAAAAAAGGCGATAAAATAATTCTTGCAGCTTTCGGAGGCGGATTCACCTGGGGAGCGGTGTACCTGAAATGGGCTTATGACCCAAAAGAAGATTTTTCTTTACAATAGTTTATATATTTGTGAGTTATTAAATTTGAATCTCTAAAATTTTAACCACTATGGCAAAATATAATGAGACCGAAACTCCGGCAATAAACCTTGTCAGCAACGGGACAGATATAACCGGAGATATAAAATCCAGCGGCGATATACGTATCGACGGTTCACTTGCCGGTAATCTTAATACAAAAGGCAAAGTAGTGATTGGAACAACTGGAAAAATAAAAGGTGAAGTTGTTTGCAAAAACTCTGAAGTATCAGGTACTGTTGAAGGGAAAATCATTGTAAATCAACTGCTGATTCTCAAAGCTTCTTCGAAAATATTTGGTGATATAGCTACAACTCGATTATCAATAGAACCCGGAGCAATCTTTTCGGGTAATTGCAAAATGAGCGACAACAACAATGGAGAAGCAGGAGCCCCAAAAGGAAAAGAACCCGAAAGAAACAACAAATAAAGGGATAAAGAATTTTGCCCGATATTCAGGAATGGCCTTCCAGATGATCGGGATCATTCTTGTTACAACCTGGGGTGGCGTTAAACTTGATAAGCTGACAGGCTGGAAAACTCCTGTTTTTACAATCGTACTTTCCCTCCTCGGTGTATTTGCAGCAATATACGTCTCTATAAAAGATTTTATAAAAAAAAGCCAATGATTTGAAATCATTTATTAAATATTTTCTATTGCTTTTCCTGCTCGAATTTATTGTGGTTATTGCAGGATTTTTTATAATCTCAAAACCTGATATCGGGCTTCATTTCAGCGAATTATTAATCCTGTCAGGAATCTTTACATTTCTTTCTGCGTTAATATTAATCATCTTTTTCAAAGGACAGGGAAAAGAACCGGCGAGTCAAACTTTGCACAGCCTGGTTTCAATTGTACTAAAATTTCTGGCTGAGCTTATTCTCGTGTTCATCTGGTTTTTTATTGCTAAAAAAAGAGGATTATCATCCGTTATATTATTTTTTGTCATATATTTAACATTCACTTTGTTTTCGGTATTGGTTATACGGAAAACATTGAAAAACAAATCTTTATAACCACACAGATTTGAAGACGAAAATTTTAACCGGAATATTTTCTGTTTTTTTGCTGGCAGCTTTTGCTTTTCCGATATGTGCTCAGGAGAATCATGATTCCAAGGTAACCGGGGAGCAGAAGGAAACAAAGAAAAAATTTAATGCCAGTGCGTTTATCATGGAACATATAGCCGATTCCCATGAATGGCATATTCTGACGAAAAAAGATAGCAGCACAATTGCAATATATCTACCGGTAATTCTTTTCAGCAAAGAAAAAGGTCTTGATATTTTTTCTTCAAAGAAACTTGCTCACGGGCAAATTTATAAAGGCTACAAACTTGAGGAAGAGGGAGAGCTGAAAGGGAAAATTTTCAATGTAAACGAGGAGGGCATTATCGATGAGAAAAACCGGCCGCTTGATTTCTCCATGACAAAAACAGTAATGGGAATGCTCTTCGCTGCACTTATCGGATTGTGGCTGTTTATTTCACTTTCACGCTCCTACAAGAAAACCGGTATAAGCTATCCAAAAGGCATTCAGGGTTTTCTTGAACCTGCAGTACTCTTTATTCGCGACGATATAGCAATACCAAATCTTGGTCATAAATATGAAAAATACATGCCTTATCTGTTGTCTGTCTTCTTTTTTATTTTAATAAACAACCTGATGGGGCTTATACCTTTCCCGCCGCCTTTTGGAGCAAACGTCACTGGTAACATCGCTGTAACCGGTGTTCTGGCCGCTTGCACATTCCTGATTATACAGTTCAGCGGGAACAAAGCTTACTGGAGACATATTTTTGCTGCTCCTGGTGTCCCCCTGTGGCTTTTGCCGGTAATGATACCGGTTGAATTAATTGGGATCATATCAAAACCGGGTGCCCTGATGATCCGACTTTTTGCGAATATTACAGCAGGTCATATTATAGTGCTAAGTCTCATCTGCCTTATTTTCATATTTGATTCCCTGGCATTAGCTCCGGTCTCAATATTATTTGTCATTTTCATGGATTGCCTCGAACTTCTGGTGGCATTCCTTCAGGCATATATTTTTACTCTGCTCTCTGCTCTTTTCATCAGCATGGCAGTAGCAGAGGAACATCATTAATTTAACTTAATTTTTGTATTATGGAACCAACAGCACCCATCTCATTCGCAGCAATCGGAGCAGGCCTTGCAGTAATAGGAGCAGGTCTGGGTATCGGAAGAATCGGCGGTTCGGCAATGGACGCCATTGCAAGGCAGCCGGAAGCTTATTCAAAAATACAGCTTGCAATGATCATTGCTGCAGCTCTTATTGAGGGAGCAGCATTGTTCGCAATTGTTGTTGCCCTTATATAGGGTAAGAGAAAACTATGAAGCCTGCAACGGTTGGTTGCAGGTCTTCATTTAAATTTTAATCGATTTAATAAAATAATTATGATATTTCTAGCAAATAGTCTGGTTTCACCGGGAATAGGATTGATCTTCTGGGCTATAGTGATTTTCGGTCTATTTTTTCTTTTATTAGCAAAATTTGCATGGAAGCCGATACTTGCCGCAGTAAAAGCAAGAGAAGAAATGATCAAAGGGTCTCTGGCTTCTGCTGAAAAAGCGCGCGAAGAGATGCTCAAACTGCAAAGCGATAATGAAGCAATTCTGAAAAAGGCCAGGGAGGAAAGAGAAGTTATCCTCAAGGAAGCACGAGATGTACGCGATAGACTTATCGCAGAAGCAAAGGGAAAGGCAACTGAAGAAGCGGAAAAAATCGCTGAAAAGGCCAGGACCGGAATTGAAAGAGAAAAAAACAAAGCTCTGTCGGAAATTCACGAACAGGTTGCTACTCTTTCAATAGAAATAGCTTCAAAGATTCTGAACGAAAAGCTCAGCAAAACAGAAGAGCAGGATAAGCTTATTAATAAATATCTTAAGGATATTAATCTGAATAAAAACTAGAAAGTTGTTTAACTGATGAACAACGGTAAAATATCGGTTCGCTATTCAAAGGCTCTTTTCGAATCAGCTCTTGAAAAAAAACTACTCGATAAGGTGTATCAGGACATGATTTTCATTTCAGATATATGTAAAGTTCCTGAAATGAAAGAATTTCTTGAAAGCCCGATAATCACGCCGACGAAGAAAATTGATGTCCTTCAGAAAATTCTGGCAAAAAACATTGAAAAAATCACTTTTTCTCTTATTGAAATAGTTGTGAAAAACGGCCGTGAGAATTTTCTTCCGGCAATTGCCCGGGTTTTTATCCACGAGACGAAGGAATATAAGGGGATTACGGAATCAGTCCTTACAACTTCAATTAAAGTTGATCCGAAAATCAGACAGCAGATAGTTGATTTTATATCAGGAATTTTTAAAACCAAAGTGGAACTTGATGAAGTAGTTGATAAAGATATTGTCGGAGGTTTTATACTAAGAATTGAGGATCATTATATTGATGCAAGTGTAAGAAACAAGCTCCGGAAAATTGAAAAAGAGCTTAAAGGCAATGTTCTGAAAGTCGGATATTAACTGAATAGAAATAAGAAAATTTTAAGAACAACAATATGACAAATATTAAACCAGCGGAAGTTTCCAATATTCTCCGCCAGCAGCTTGAGGGTATCCAGACAGGCATCGAACTGGAAGAAGTCGGTACTGTACTTCAGGTTGGCGATGGGATTGCCCGTATTTACGGACTCTCTAACGCAGAGTCGAATGAACTGATTGAATTTGAGAACGGGATGGAAGCAATCGTCCTTAACCTTGAGGAAGATAGTATCGGCGCCGTGCTGCTTGGCCCGACTGAGGAGATCAACGAGGGAGACATTGTAAAGCGTACTGGACGTATAGCCTCAATCAATGTCGGAACTGGATTGCTTGGACGGGTAGTCTCTCCTACCGGGCAACCACTTGATGGCAAAGGACCAATAGGAGGTGAATTGTTTACTATGCCATTTGAAAGAAAAGCTCCCGGAGTTATTTTCCGTCAACCGGTAAAACAGCCGCTTCAGACTGGTCTGAAAGCTATCGACGCAATGATACCTATTGGCCGGGGACAGAGGGAACTTATAATTGGTGACAGGCAGACCGGGAAAACAGCAATAGCAATTGATACAATTATTAATCAGCGCCCTAATTTTGAAAAAGGTAAACCGGTCTATTGCATCTATGTGGCTGTAGGACAGAAAGGATCGACCGTAGCAAATATAGCCAGGACACTTGAAGAACATGGTGCACTTGATTACACTGTTATAGTTCTGGCAACAGCTTCAGACCCTGCTGCATCTCAGTTCTACGCTCCGTTTGCAGGAGCTGCAATTGGCGAGTTCTTCAGGGATACGGGACGTGATGCTCTTATTATTTATGACGACCTTTCAAAACAGGCAGTCTCATACAGGGAGGTTTCACTTCTTCTCCGCAGGCCGCCAGGACGCGAGGCTTATCCCGGAGATGTTTTCTACCTGCATTCCCGGCTTCTTGAAAGAGCAGCAAAAATCATTGAATCTGATGAGGTTGCAAAACAGATGAATGACCTGCCTGAATCAATCAGGCACATGGTTAAAGGAGGTGGATCTCTGACTGCATTGCCGATTATTGAAACCCAGGCCGGTGATGTCTCGGCATATATCCCGACAAACGTTATTTCTATTACCGACGGACAGATATTCCTTGAAACAACACTCTTTAACTCCGGTGTTCGTCCTGCTATAAATGTGGGAATTTCAGTATCGAGGGTCGGCGGAAATGCCCAGATCAAATCAATGAAAAAGATTGCCGGAACCCTTAAGGTAGACCAGGCACAGTACCGTGAGCTCGAAGCATTTTCAAAATTTGGTTCTGACCTTGATGCTACAACTCTTGCAACCCTTAACAAGGGAGCAAGAAACGTTGAAATTCTTAAACAGCAACAGTATTCACCAATTGCAGTCGAAAATCAAATTGCAATAATCTACTGCGGAACAATGGGACTGTTAAAAGATGTTCCGCTTCCCAAAGTGAAGGAATTCGAAAAAGATTATATTGAATTTCTTAATCTTAAATACAGAGATGTGCTCGACAAACTTCGTGACGGCATTCTGAACAATGACATTACCGGAGTACTTGATAAAGTTGCGGTAGAGCTGACAGCAAAATACAGAACACATTGACAGCCGGAACAAAGATGAAAATTTGATTTGAAATGGCGAATTTAAAGGCAATAAGGATCCGGATAGCCTCTGTTAAATCGACAAAGCAGATAACCTCAGCAATGAAAATGGTTTCTGCCGCCAAGCTCAGAAGGGCTCAGGATAAAATCGTAAGGCTGAGGCCTTATGCAACCAAGCTGCATGAAATACTTGTCGGATTGTCCCAGAGCCTTGCTGATTCGGAAATTGAAAATGTTTATGGCCGGATCTCGCCACCTGAAAAGATACTGATAGTTGTAATTACTTCAAACAGAGGCCTTTGCGGAGCCTTTAATGCAAATGTGATAAAAGAAGCACGTAAATTAGTCTCTGAAAAATATTTTGAACAGTTCAATAAAGGAAATCTGACATTCCTGACGATCGGGAAAAAAGGGTATGATTATTTAAAGAAGCAAATGCTGAAAATGCTGCCGGAACAGAACAAACTTTTAAATAATCTTACTTTTGATAATGTTGCGGTTGTTGCCGAAGCTGTAATGGGAGAATTTGTAGCAGGCGAGTACGACAGGGTTGAGCTGATATATAACCAGTTTAAAAATGCTGCTGTACAAAACCTTACCTGTGAATCTTTCCTTCCTGTTGAAACCGTAACGG
The DNA here is from genome assembly GCA_041479075.1 of Bacteroidia bacterium. Classification (GTDB taxonomy): domain Bacteria; phylum Bacteroidota; class Bacteroidia; order Bacteroidales; family VadinHA17; genus LD21. Next base: position 14,502 of record JBGOXH010000001.1, read on the forward strand.
AAGGAACTAAAAACACAGCCCCGACAGATTATATTTACGAACCTACAAAAGAGGATATAATTAAGGAACTTATTCCAAAGTCTCTTAAGATACAGTTCTACAAAGCGGTGCTTGATTCATTTGTCGCTGAACATGGTGCGAGAATGACAGCAATGCATAAGGCAACTGACAATGCAACAAGCATGATCCGTAATCTGACACTTCTTTATAATAAAGCACGCCAGGCTGCAATCACGAACCAGATTCTTGAAGTCGTCAGTGGCTCTGAGGCTCAAAATGGTTAGACATATTCGCATTTATAACATCACAATTAAAGCATGTATACTTATTCCGAACTAAAAGAGGTCGTCAACAGAGCTTTGGTAAACCTGTCATATAACACTGAAGCGGTAAGATTAATAGATCCTGTTAAATATATTCTTTCAGTCGGAGGTAAAAGACTTCGTCCGGTTATGACCCTTATAGCCTGCAATCTGTTCAGCGACAAAATTGATGATGCAATATTACCCGCAGCCGGACTTGAGGTTTTTCATAATTTCTCGCTTGTACATGATGATATTATGGATCAGGCTCCGGTAAGAAGAGGATTACAGACTGTTCATCAGAAATGGAATACAAATCAGGCAATCCTTTCAGGCGATGTTATGACATTTATTTCCAATGAATGTTTTTTACAAACACCTGCAAATCATTTGCTTAAGGTTTTTAAAGTATTCAATAAGACTGCTATCGAAGTTTGTGTGGGACAACAGCTTGATATGGACTATGAAAAGGATGTTGTGGTGCGACAGGATGAATATCTGAGAATGATAGAATTAAAAACAGCTGTACTTCTGGCTGCTTCATTAAAAATTGGAGCTATAATTGGAGGAGGAGAAGATAAAGATGCTGATCTTCTTTATGAGGCCGGGAGAAACCTCGGGCTCGCTTTTCAGATCCAGGATGACCTGCTCGATGTATGGGGTGACATAAAATCCTTTGGCAAAACATTAGGCGGAGATATTGTTGCAAACAAAAAAACTTTTCCGCTGGTAAAAGCAATGGAAATAGCTTCAGCAGAGCAGTTTAAGCAGTTCCAGGAACAGTTTTCAATGAAAGATTCTGACGCGGAAGCCAAGATCAGCAAAGTGATCAGTTTATATGAACAGCTTAATATAAAAGAGATTACTGAAACCCTGGCAAATGAATATATCAGCAAAGCATTAGTGCTTATCCAAAAGGTTAATGTTGATGAAAAGAGAAAGAATGAACTGATAAATCTTGCCAGCTCTCTGATCGGAAGAAATCATTAAATCAAATTTCTTTATTTTCCTGCTTTTTTGACCAGCTGAAATTCACAAGAAGTCCTGCGTTAAAAATTAACTGGCTATATTTACTGAATAGAGTATATTTTGCTTCAGTGTAAACACTGATTTTTTCTGAAAGCTTCAAATCAGAACCACACCCGATATTTAATCCAAAAGCATTATCATGCTCTTTATAATCATAACCAGTGCTAAGCCATTTTATTTTTGTAAAATGTATATTAAATCCCGCAAGACCATAAAATTCAAACCGGTCAAGGTGATAGATAACATAATGACCATCAATATTAAACATCGTTGAAGAAACCCTGGTTTTTGATGTAATACCGAGGGTATCCGTACAAGTATTTGTACGCGGTATAAAATATGTAAATGTGAGAGAAACACTGAACGGGCGATCAGTTTTGTTAATGCAGGCAAAAGAAATTCCTGCTAAAGGACTTCGATTTATAACCGATGAAATTCCGGCAGTTTCATTATTGTAATGATAACCTGTTTCCATAGCTAAACCACCGCCAATTTTTACAGATTGCGACCTGGCAGAGAAGATTATCAAAAACATTAAAAAACCAGTGACAAATAACTTTTTCATCAGGGCGTCAGTTAAAAATTACAATTCCCTCAGAGACTGTAAAGGTAATTAACATGAATTATACAACAACCTGAATTTTGGTAAAATTCAAAAATGCACAGTTTCGAACGGGTTAAATAGTTAATATTCACAAAGAATGAAAATATATTTAACCGGAATTAATAATTGTTTAAATTTATGCTCACGAAAGAAAATCGTCTCCGAAATTTGTTAAATTTGTATCTACTTGAAAAGAATTAATAATTAAAGACATGTCACAGAATACAGGGAAAATCAGCCAGATCATCGGACCGGTGGTTGACGTTATGTTTGAAAGACAAGGCATGGATTTGCCTGACATTTATGATGCCCTGGAAATTAAGAGGAAGGATGGAACAATTCTTGTTGTCGAATGCCAGCAGCACATAGGTGAAAACACTGTCCGTACAATTGCAATGGATTCAACCGACGGCCTCCGAAGGGGTATGGACGTTGTTGCAACCGGATTACCAATCACAATGCCTATAGGTGAACAGATTAAAGGGAGGCTCATGAATGTGACCGGAGAAGCCATTGATGGAATAGGTCCGCTTGATAAAAAAGGTGGATATCCGATCCACCGTAAACCTCCAAAATATGAAGATCTGTCAACTGAGAAAGAAATTCTGTACACAGGAATAAAAGTTATAGACCTTATTGAACCTTATTCGAAAGGCGGGAAAATCGGCCTCTTTGGCGGTGCTGGCGTGGGCAAAACTGTCGTTATCCTAGAACTGATCAATAATATTGCCAAGTCATATTCAGGCTTATCAGTGTTTGCCGGTGTTGGGGAAAGAACAAGGGAAGGTAATGATCTGCTTCGCGACATGCTTGAAGCAGGCGTTATTAAATATGGCAAGGAATTTCTTGAAAACATGAAATCAGGTGGCTGGGATCTTTCAAAAGTTGATATGAATGCCCTTAAAGAATCACAGCTTGCACTGGTATTCGGACAGATGAATGAACCTCCGGGCGCAAGAGCAAGAGTTGCTCTTTCCGGGCTTTCGATAGCTGAACATTTCAGAGATGGAGATGGCAAAAGCGGAGGACGTGATATTCTTTTCTTCATGGATAATGTATTCCGTTTTACCCAGGCCGGATCTGAAGTTTCTGCTCTTCTTGGCAGGATGCCTTCAGCTGTTGGTTATCAGCCGACGCTTGCTACCGAAATGGGTATAATGCAGGAGCGTATCACTTCAACCATACATGGATCAATTACTTCTGTACAAGCTGTTTATGTGCCTGCCGACGACCTTACCGACCCGGCTCCGGCTACTACCTTCGCACATCTTGATGCAACAACAGTTTTAAGCCGTAAGATTTCCGAGCTTGGAATCTATCCCGCTGTTGACCCGCTCGATTCAACATCAAGGATACTTACCTCTGACATAGTGGGAGAGGCACACTATAACTGCGCTCAGAAGGTAAAGGAGCTTCTTCAGAGAAATAACGAACTTCAGGATATAATTGCAATTCTTGGTATGGACGAACTTTCAGAAGAAGATAAGCTTGTTGTCCACAGAGCAAGACGCGTACAAAGATTTCTGTCGCAGCCTTTCCAGGTTGCTGAACAGTTTACCGGAATAAAAGGAGCCCTTGTATCAATTGAAGATAATATCAAGGGATTCAATATGATAATGGAAGGGAAAGTCGATCAGTACCCTGAAGCAGCATTTATGCTCGTCGGGACAATTGAAGATGCGATAGAAAAAGGTGAAAAAATCCTTGCTCAATCTAAATAATTCGTACAGGGATGAAAATAGAGATCATCACTCCTGACAAAAAGATATTTGAAGGGGATATCAAATCAATAAGGGTTCCTGGAAAAAAAGGATCTTTCCAGGTTCTTAAAGACCATGCCCCTATTATTTCGACTCTCGAAAACGGACCTGTGATTATAGTTGATCAGGACAATAAAGAGACGAGATACGAAATCAACGGCGGAGTGATTGAAGTCAAGATGAATAAGATCATTCTTCTGGCTGAATCGGTACGATAAGTCATTTATCATGACATCTGAAGAATTCTGGAAACATGCCCATGAGCTGGTCGACTGGATGGCCAACTATTTGGAAAATGTCGAAAAGTATCCGGTAAAATCCCAGGTAAAACCAGGTGAGATATTCAGACAAATACCTGATCATCCTCCATCAAATCCTGAATCGTTTAACGGGCTGATGAAAGATCTTGAAGAGATAATAATGCCCGGAATTACTCACTGGCAAAGCCCGAATTTCTTTGCTTATTTTCCTGCCAACTCAAGCCTTCCTTCAATTCTGGCCGAGATGATAATAGCCACACTCGGAGCACAATGCATGAACTGGGAAACATCACCTGCTGCTGCCGAACTTGAAGAAAAAATGATGATCTGGCTGAAAGAATTGATTGGACTTCCGGATTATTTTGAAGGAGTTATTCAGGATACTGCTTCTACAGCTACCCTGGCAGCAATCATTACAGCACGGGAACGAATTACCGGATTTTCTGTTAATAATAATGGAGCAAATTCTGCCGGAATTCTCAGAGTCTATTGCTCTGAACAGGCACACTCTTCTGTTGAAAAAGCTGTAAAAATTTGCGGCATAGGCAAAAAGAACCTGGTAAAAGTTCCTGTTAAAGAGGACTTCTCGATGGATCCGGAGAAGCTTGGCGAAGCAATAAAATCAGATAAAATAAACGGATTTATTCCATGTTGCGTTGTTGTTACAATAGGCACAACAGGAACCACTGCTGTTGACCCTTTAAGAGCAATAGGAGAGATTTGCAGGGAAAACGATATCTGGCTCCATGTCGATGCTGCAATGGCCGGTACGGCTCTTATTTTGCCCGAATTCCAATGGATGCTCGACGGCAGGGAATATATGGACAGCTTCCTTTTTAATCCTCACAAATGGATGTTCACTAATTTCGATTGCACTGCATTCTTCATTAAAGATGCTGAAACACTGATTAAAACTTTCGAAATCCTTCCTGAATACCTGAAAACAAGAACCAGGGGACAGGTTAATGATTACCGCGACTGGGGAATCCCTCTCGGCAGAAGATTCAGAGCTCTGAAGCTGTGGAGCGTAATAAGATCATTTGGAACGGAAGGATTGCAGAATAAAATTCGACAGCATATTCAGTTTGCTTCGAGATTGAAAGAATTGATTTTAAAAGAAGCTGATTTTGAAGTAGTTGCACCTGTTGTAATAAATGTGGTTTGTTTCCGATATATACCTTCCGGATATTCCGGAGCAGAAATAAATGCATTAAACGAAAAGCTGAATCATCTTCTTAATGATTCAGGTAAAATTTATCTTTCACATACAGTCCTTAATGGTAAGTACACTCTCAGAATGGTAACAGGCCAGACTAATGTGACTTTTGAACATGTTGAAAAGGCCTGGGAACTGATAAAGAGAACGGCACGTAATATGAAGAACTAATCACATCCGGGGTCTTCGTCCGATACTCATTCCGTAAATGTCGATATTAAAAAGAAATTCAAACGAGGGTACTTCATAAATATTTTTACATGCTACCTGTACACCGCTTGAAATCATGAAGGGCAACCTGAAGAGATAAAAATCAAAAAGCAGCTCAGTACCAAATGATTGAAACAACTTTGCTCCTGTCTTATCGGGGTAAGCCGTTTGTGATTTTATATTGTAAATACCTGATCCCCTGGCATAATCATAAAAGAAATCTGCACGGATTCTCTTCATATAAAACAATGAAGCAATATTGAAATCGGGATATGCTAAAGGAGCAGCATAATCAACTGAAGCAAAATCAAGATTAGTGGAAATTATGTTGTAATAACTTCTGGGGAACGGAGTGCTGTTGATTATAGGATACTTTTCAAATGACAGAATCTCTTTAATGTACCTGATTTGGATTCCATTATTACTGAAAAAACCGGGGAAATAAAATACTGTTCTCAAAGCGAAATCGGAACCATATATCATTTTATCAAATGGTGCAAATGTATAATACAGATCAAAACCCTGACCCCATTTCGGAAAAATGTCGCGCATCGTATACTTGTAGTAATTCATGAAGAATAATCTTCCGGTGAGCAGTAAATTACCCTGATCATAGGTTGAGGTTTCACTCTTATAGAGATAATCATTTCGGTAATTTGAAATCGCGGAGAGATTGACATATTGTGAAAACTTACCATTGGAAAATATTAAAGGCAGAGAAATTGTATTGACGAACTGATATCCCCGGGAAATGACAGACGGATTTGGATCTGAATGGCTTTTATATAAAATAGGGGAAATACCATAATCGAATTGCGATTCAATAACAGGGTACCATCCTTTCCATGTCAGAGTTGAATGAAACAAATGGTTTTTTTCTTTGGAATACTCATATCCGGCTGTAGCAATCAATGTGCTCAGCTGATTCTGCGACATGACAGTAACTCCCGGCCTTATTGACGTCGGATCAGACTTAAATGTCTCAATATCAGCATAAAAAGGCATCCAACTGTGAATTCCGAAAAGATGCAGCCATTTTCTGTATGGTTTTGGTGAATACTCTGCCGGCGGTTTATCAGCACCAGATTCTGACTTTGTTTCAAACTGATCTATAAAATAAGATTCAGGCCTGAATGAATTATACTTGTTCCCCCCGATTTCTGCCAGAGATGTTTTGCAGATATTATTACCTGATAAGGAATAATCACTGAAAACAATTGTTGAACCGTTTATGCTGAAATCATCTACTCCGAATCTTGACCGGGTTACCGGTATAAAAATATTTTCTTTAGTCTGAAAATAAATGTTATCAGTACCGGAGATTGAGCTGATAAAAACCAGTGAATCATTCCTGATTTTTGCAGATTTGAGATCATTCCTTCCTGCTTTTAACAGGATTTTCCAGTTGCTGGTTATAAGATCATATGATATTATTCCCTCTCCGGCCTCATTCAGGTATATAAAAATAATCTGGTTTCCATTTTCTGACCAATGTGGTTGTTGAAGATAAACATTATCAATAGCATGTATACTTTGAAGACGGGATCCTCCTGTTGTGCTAAGAAAGACCAGGTTATTTTTATTATCCGGAGTATTCTCAGTTGCTGCAATATGTTCACCATCAGGAGAAATGGCGGCCGACATAAACCTCGATTTATGAGAAAGCTGTCTGGTTATTCCATCTCTGATATTCCTGATTTTTATTACGGAATAATTCCTGTTCTCCCACCTTGGATCAGTATGTGTTTCGACCCAGACAAGATTACCCTGTGCATAAGAAAAAATATATGGATAAATCTGCCCGGGGACATATAATTTTTTTTCTTTTCTGTCAGATAATCTTATAAGTACAAATTTAGCCGTCTGCGATAATGAAGTTTTAATTGCAATAACAGAATCATTGCCGGCAATTATTGGTGAGTAATAATTCGCATAATGCTTTTTTTTGTTTCGATTCAGCGGATCATAGATTATAGCACCGCTTCTTTCAAGATCCTTTTTCCATCGTACCTTAAGAGTATCGAATGTTTGGGTGAAGAGTATTTTTTTAGTTAAACCTGCATCTCTTTTCAGACTTATGTTTACAGGGTTCATTGAAAATGGCTGTTCCCCGGTAAATTTAATTGCTCTGTTCCAAATCTGATTATTGTTTTTTAAAAGCGACCAGGCAACCATCTGATATCCGAAATGATAATGATCAGGTATAAAATCCCGGAACGATCCGTTAATCATCTTATCATATTTAAATATGGATCCTTTTTCAATAACTATTGCTTTAAGCTGTTTCTGAAAGTCAGCGCTTCGGCCTCTTCCTGATTCAGAGAGTAATGTTTCAGCAAAAACAGCATCACCTTCCAGAAACCATTGTGGAAGCAGCACGGAAACAGCTCCGGGGAATTGCTGCCCGAGAATTACCGACATTGTTTTTGAAAATCCGGTATTAAGAGATTCCATTTGCATGACATGAGTCAGCTCGTGCAATGCAAGCAATGAATTAGGATCTAAAGGAATTGTATTTTGTTCAGGAGTCGGGTAAATCTCCATCCGTTTTGGCGCCCACGAGACATATCCATTGGACTGGGTAGTAAAATTATGAATTATAACAGGGATCTTAAATTTTTTTTCAGGATAAATAGAACCAAGATCTGAATATGCTTTATCAAGCGATCGGGCAAAATCAATTCCCTGTGACCCATATTTTTCAGGATATATGACTGTAAATTTGCCAGTTTCTATTTGCAGCCACTTAAGGTTCGAAGGATCCTGCCCGGTTTCATAATATTGAGCAGAAACACATATGGACATAAATAAAAAGATTATAGCCAGCAATATCGACCTGAATCTCATAGTATTAAAATTACTCAAAAATAACAAAATAAGCTAGTTAAGGTCAAGTTGTGGTAGTAAGAAAAAATAAGTATTTTCGTCGTCTGTTCTGGCTACTCAGATCTTCATCAAAATAAGATAACTAATGAAGAAATTCAAATTAATTAACAATATAACGGGATGGGTGGTTTTTGCAATTGCTGCATTTACGTATCTCATGACGATAGAACCGACAGGCAGTCTCTGGGATTGCGGAGAATTTGTTGCTTCAGCATACAAGCTTGAGATCGGACATCCTCCGGGAAGCCAGGTCTTTATGGTTCTTGCCAGGTTTTTCACACTGTTTGCAGGAGGAAATAGTTCTCATGTTGCAGCAATGGTTAATTCCATGTCAGCATTGGTCAGTGCATTCACAATACTCTTTCTTTTCTGGACAATCACTCATCTTGCAAGAAAAATCATCGTTAAGAGTGAAGATGAATTCACCACTGCAAGAATAATTGCAATTATGAGTGCAGGAGTTGTCGGAGCTCTTGCATTTACCTTTTCCGATTCATTTTGGTTTTCAGCTGTTGAAGGTGAGGTTTATGCATCATCGTCCTTTTTTACCGCTGCGGGATTCTGGGCAATCCTGAAATGGGAAGATTCTGCTGATGAGCCATATGCCGACAGATGGATAATCCTGATAGCATTCCTGATGAGTCTTTCAATGGGGGTTCACCTGCTTAACCTGCTTACACTTCCAGGGGTTGTACTCGTTTATTATTTCAGGAAATTTGAATTTTCATGGAAAGGCTTTATCATTTCTGTCATAACATCATTTATCTTACTTGCACTCTTAATGTGGGGGCTGATACCGGGAATGGTGATAATATCTTCCAGATTGGATCTTTTCCTTGTAAACACAATAAAACTTCCGCCAAATTCCGGAATGATCTTTCATATGATTTTGCTGGTGGTATTTTTTGTAATTGGGAGCAGACTATCACGTAATCCGGGGAATGATATTAAAAACGGACTGGTTGCAATTATAGCCCTTTTTCTTACCGGAATATGGATTGTATCCAGCTCTGTATTTGTTAATCTGCTGCTCCTTATTGTAATAGCTGGTGGTATTTTATATTTTTCATTTAAGAACAGAGTTGCGCTTAATACTCTTCTTACTGCAATAATGGTGATTCTGATCGGCTATTCATCCACTGCTATTATTATTATCAGGGCATCAGCAAATACCCCATTGAATGAAAATAATCCGTCAAATCCGTTTAACCTGTTATATTACCTGAACAGAGAACAATACGGACAGAGACCATTATTCACGGGTGCATATTATAATGCCCCGCCACCGGATTATAAGGAGGGGAAACCTGTATATGTTTTTGAAAACGGAAAATATGTGGTTACTCATCATGACATTGAACGGGTTTATGATAAAAGGTTTGTTACTCTTTTCCCGAGAATGTGGAGCGACCAGCGTGACCATGCGGAAATTTACAAAGAATGGGGAGGGACAAAGGGCACACCGATTCAGGTTACTGATCAGTCCGGGGGAAAGACAATAATAAAAAGGCCGACTTACGGCGAAAATTTGAAATTCATGTTTTCATATCAGTTCGGATACATGTATTTCAGATATTTCATGTGGAACTTTTCAGGAAAGCAGAACGATACTCAGGGGACCGGAGGTGCAATTAACGGCAACTGGATAACCGGAATAGATTTTCTTGACAATCAGAGAGCAGGTACTTCAGATCTGCCGGAAGATATGAAAAGAGACACCTCAAGAAATAAATATTACCTTCTGCCTTTTTTGCTCGGTATTGCCGGATTATTTTACCAGTTAAACCGCGATAATAAAAACTGGTGGATAATTTTGATACTGTTCCTGATGACAGGCATTGCAATTATCTTTTACCTCAATCAGTATCCGAATCAGCCCAGAGAGCGGGATTATGCATATGTCGGATCATTTTATTTTTTTTCAGTGTGGATTGGTTTAGGAGTGCTGTTCATTTTTGAGCTTTTTTCAAAACTGACTGGTGAAAAAATTGCGGCACCCGTTGCAGGTTTATTGTGTTTTATGGCTGTGCCCTTCATAATGGGGACAGAAAACTGGGACGATCATGACAGATCAGGACGTTATCTGGCAAGAGATGTTGCTTTTGATTACCTTGAAACGTGTGCTCCAAATGCCATACTATTTACAAACGGAGATAATGATACTTTTCCGTTATGGTATGCTCAGGAAGTGGAAGGAAAAAGAACTGATGTAAGGGTCTGTAATCTCATGCTCCTGAACACTGACTGGTACATAGAACAAATGAAGAGAAAAACATACGAATCTGATCCTCTTCCTGTTACACTTCCTGTTAAAAAGTACTATGACGGAATTAATAACCAGACTTATATTTTTGAAAAATTTAAGGATCCGATCAATGTATCAACTTTAATTGATTGGATCAAAAGTGAAAACAAAGCGACAAAAATAAAAGTTCCTCAAACTAATGAATGGCTTGATATCGTGCCAACCAGGACAATCCGGATACCTGTAGATAAAAAGAAAGTAATCGAATCCGGAACAGTCAAACCGGAAGATTCTGCAAAAATAGTTCCCTATATAGATATTAAACTTAAAGGGAGTTCAATATTAAAAAGTCAGCTTATCGTCCTCGATATACTTGCGCATAATAATTGGAAACAACCTATCTATTATGTTACAGGATATCATAGTGATGCACTTGGACTGGAAGAATATTTTCAGCTCGAAGGTCTTGCATTCCGGTTAGTTCCGATCAGATCAGAAAATAAAAACTGGCTTGATTATGGTCGTATTGACACAGATATTCTTTATAATAATATGATGAAGAAATTTGTCTGGGGAGGCGCAAATGATAAAAAGGTTAATATCGATTATAACCATGTACGCACTATTATGGTCGTAAAAGCCAGATTAAACTATGCAAGACTTGCTAAAGCTCTTGCCAAAGAAGGGAAGAATGAAAAGGCAATCGAAGTGCTGGACTATTGTATGAACACACTGCCTCTTGATAAAATACCTTATGATCCTTATATGCCTGACATAATTGAAGCTTTTTTTGCTGCAGGCAGTATTGATAAAGCGGTCGAAATGACCAATGCCCTGTGCAATCACTATTATGAACAGCTTGATTATTATCTTAAGCAGACACCATATATTATAAGCTCTGCAGAATATGAGATACAATCTGCTTTACAATATACCTCGCGCGTTGCAGATACCTGTATTAAATATCAGAAACAGGATTTAGGTTTGGAGATCAATGCCAAATTGCAAGCATATTATTCAAAGTATTTGACAATGCAGCAACCGGCAAAAAAATAACAGAATAATCAGCCGGCCAGAGACTGAGAAACTTCATGCTTCAGATATTTTTCCAGCAGGAAAAAAATCTTTTCAGGATATATTGGCTTAAGCACATATTCATTACATCCGGCAAGATATGCTTCTGTTTTACTCTGTTCTGAAGTATATGCTGTAAGAATTAAGACAGGTATATTTTTTCTTTCTTTACGAAAAATCCTGAGACATTCTATTCCGTTAATCAGCGGAATAAGAAAATCCATGAACACCAAATCAATATTGCCTTTTTCCTGATTTATATAATCAACAAATTCTTTCCCGTTATGAAAAACTTTTACATCAGCGCCGGAACTCTTAAGGAGAGTTTCATAATACCTTATTGAGGGCAGATCATCCTCAACAATAATTATTCTTTTGTCTGCGAGCTGTAAGTCATTGATATTCAGGGCCATAGTGGATTTGTGATAAACTTGCATAAAATTACAATAAGATTATAACGAAGAACTCATGTAATGCATCAGTTATTAACATTTTATCAACACGCTTTTGGATTTGCTAAGATATGAATATTTGTATTGTTGAAGAAAAAAATGCAATTTCGTAATCGCAAAATAATTCCTGAAATGAAAAAACTAACCCGGTTAGTCAGAAAAGCAATCCTTTTTATGGGCACATTTTTTCTGATGATTAATTCTTTTGGTCAGGGAGGATTTGATAATTCGACGAGAGCTGTATATATTTTTGATATGGCAAAATATATTAATTACGGCCCCGGGTTCGCAGATTCTGCAGTCTTCAAAATTGGTTTACTTGATGAAGCTAATGATCTGCTTTTTGAGATGGGCAATCTTGTCAAAACACGAAAGACAATTCAAAATAAGCCAATTCAGATAATTGTTTTCAGAAGTGAA
>JBGOXH010000253.1:0-4190 GCA_041479075.1 Bacteroidia bacterium
AGTGCCAGCTTTCGACACTGTTGCTATTGAGAATTTCCATCGGTTTATATTTACCTGATCTAAGATCGAGCAGATACAGATCAGCTTCAGGATTGTAACTGGGGAAGGCTCCGTAATCAGCCATGCAGAAAATCAGAAATCTGCCGTCGGGTGATACTCTTGGTATTGAGATACTTTTATTTATAGCCGGACCAGAAATGAGAGTATCAGCTTCTTCACCAAATTTACCCGTCGAGGGATCGAATGAAACTGAGCAGAGGCTGTACCTGGTCTTATCGAATTTCTGAGGCATTTTTACCGAATCAGCGCTGCAATAATAAAGCTTCAGACCATCCGGGGAAAAACATGGAAAGGTTTCAAAGTGTTCCTCAGATGATAAAACCGGAGATGTCAACATCTCATTATGCTCAATATCATAGACGAAGATATCTGATTTCAGATCAATTGCTGCTGCCTTGAATGTGCCGATTGCATGAAAGATCTGGTTAACTTTATTCACTGAGAATGCAATATATCTTTTTGATGGATGCCAGTACGGGAATGCAGCATTGCCAAACATTTTGCCGGCTTTGGTATTAAGCTTTTCAATTTTATTATTCTGGAGTAGTATTGTCCCCGGGTAGAATTCCCTCAGATGGAAAACCATATTTTCAGGATCGTTCTGCGCAAATGTGTGGCAATTCATGCATGTGCCGGGTAAAATACGGCTGTCCATAATAGTTTCCTGCCTGAAGCTAGTCAACGATCTCTGGTATATACCCATCTGGTTCCAGTTCTGAAATCCCGGCATCAGTAGACGATAAACCAGATAACTGTCAATAGGTTCTGCGGAGACAAAAATCACTAATGGCTTAAATACCTTCAGGTTTTCATTCTGTAAAACCTTTACAGTTATTTTGATAGTATCGCCGGTGCTCTCTTTCAAAATCTCATCCCATTTCTTTTCAGGAAAGATCACTTTGTTTCCTTCGAATTCAAAATCAATTTTCCTGTCCTTCCCGTAAACAGTTAAATATGTTTTCTCTCCTTCTTCTTCGACTCTGAAGTTCAGGGGTGATATATTATAAGGTATGGTAATGTTATTATAATCAGGAAAGATCTTTGGAGCCTGATCAATATTGACCGACATCTTAATACTGTCATGGTGACATCCGATTGCCAGAATACTAATAACTAATATGATAAGTCTTCTTATTTTCATCTGACTATTTAAAATGAAGATAGTACCAATAGGTATTGCCAAATTCCTTTTTGATCTTTTCTTTTGCATCTCTGCTTCCTGCACCGAACATCTGTGCGTATGAATTTATGCCATTTATAACAACGTTTTTAACGGGAAAGTCTATAAGCTGCTTTGGAATATCAGGTGTTATTGTATGTATGTAGGCAGCAACTTCCTGGAAATGTATCGGCATCTCACTGTAATTCATATTTTTAGCCAGGGAAATATTCAGTAAAAATCCATTAAAATCCTTTTTTAAAAGATAATACCCCATCAGGTATTCATAAACTGTCCGATTCTCAGGATTGGCTGCCATCAGGAATTGCATTGCCATAGCAATCTGCTTTTCATCAAAATAAAAGTCATATCGGGGTCGAGATCGTCTTAGTTCACCATATTCTGTATGATTGTTTATATCCTCTTCCTTATTTAAAATTGCCATACGCTCTTTTGCCCATCTTCTGTAAAATAACGTATGGCTTAGAGGTGTTAGGTATTTCAAGGCTATATCGTACTGCCCGTTTATTATGTAGGTCTCTGCAACGCGCCTGAAAGATCTTGATGGATATTTCGCATCCGGGGTTGACTCAATCGTCTCCATAGCAAAAAATTGTGCAAAATTTATCAATCCCATGTAGTAGTATGGTTCCCCTGCAATGAACGGCGTCATACCTCTTTTTTCAAAATTAAGGAAAAGGCTGTTTTCATTTTGGTTAAAATTGAACATGTCTGATGACAATCGCCCGGTTTTTGCTAAAGCAAGGTTTACGGCCAGCATAGAAGTACGTCCCTCAGGTTGTTCTTTTTCGGCAATTCTGATGATCTTTTCCCATTTTTTATCATAGACCCAGTTATCATATTTAATTTCATTTTCTGATTTGAAATCAGCATATTTCGCACCTCCCCATAGTAATAATCCTGACATGATTACCAGGGAAGATACATTAACAATCTTTACCAGCCCGGTTCTCATTTTCCCACCCGCAAGGTTTTGGATCAGAATAAGTACTGGGAATGAAAAAAGAATTATTATCAGAGGTAACGGGAAAAAGATCCTGAACTGAAAATAAGCTTCGGAGATATAAGACTGCAATAAAGTGTCTATTAAAAAATATTTTCTGATAATCAGGGGGAAAGTGATTGTCAGAAAAAGGTATAAAAAAATAGCCCACCATATATTAAACCCTGATTCTTTTCGTGGTTTTTGAAGCCTCCAGAAGACCTCAGCAACAATGATACACGACGAAAAAACAAGATACCCGGCACCTGTCAACCAGTATATTGCCGGAATTAATATCATTCCGGTAAGAATTCTCCTTTTCTCATTATTTATTTTAAGATACAGAAAGACTGTCAAGACAGAAATCATCAGTCCTACTAATCCTGAGAAACAATAATAGTCAGCGATCATTAATATTGAGTAGCCAGCAACAGGCAGGAAAGTCAGCATAGTTATATTACTACTTCCTGATACTCTGCTTATTATGCTACGGGTCACACGCTGCAACAGAATCAGAAGCGATGTTATAATGATTGCACCGGCAACTGGCAGGCGAAAGAATTGCGTGAGGAATTCGCCAAGCCAGATTGCAAATCCACCCTGAACTGCAAGATGCTCAAATAAATAACTGAATGTAAGCTGAAACAATTGAAGCTGTTCAAGCCTGTAAAGATGCTGATTGTAAAAAAATCCAAAAAAAATCATTGATGCTGCTCCAAAAAGGATCAGAAACAATATTTCTGACAAAGGCCTTTTCGACAGGCTCATATCATTTATTAATTAGTTTTCTTGAACATATTTTTCATCTGGGCATCCTTCCGGAAATATTCCCCGTTAGTAGACTTTATTATTGATTCCCTCTTGTCCGGCGGAATATAATTATAAAAAACTTTAAATAACAGGAGTCCAATCCCATTATTCAGGTTTGCGTCAATCAGGTTTATAACTTCGGAATGGAATGAGTCCCTAAGATTTCCTGAAAGGTTCTCAAGGCTGTCAACAACAAGCTGATTCATTCTGTTTTTATCCATTTTTCGTAATAAATCCAGCTGAACCGAATCGAAGGCATGTTTGTCTTCTTTCCATTGCTGAAGAATGTCGTTAAGACGAGTACCTTTGCCATAACTAACGACATCGATCACTGCCCGGAGTGTTCCGGGTTCAGGAATAACAACCAGGTCCTCAACGACATGAGGATATTTATGATGTATCCTCAGTATCTTAACAATTGATGAATCAGCCTTTAAACTAAAACTAAAGCTGCCGTTCCGGATGATAGTTGAATCTACATTTCTTGTAACAGGAGCATCCAGCGCAACAAGATAAACCTGTGATCCATTGAAAATCTTGTCAGGTACTATGCCTTCCACCCTGAAGGTTTGGTAATGTGTACATGAATTCCAAGGAATGATCAGAACAATAAGAAACAGAATAAGCCTGCGCATCAGATCTATTTTTTTGTAAATATATCTTAACTGACATAATCCTCAAACATTAATTGATAAAAAGCCTCATAAAAAGAAGAGCCATCTTTTCCCGATGGCTCTTCTGAACATAAAATTACTGAAATCTTACTTTGGCGGGTACGTAAAACCCTGCCTTTTGAACATAAAGAACCAGCACTCTGCCCATGACGATGAAGCACCAGGATCTGGTGCACATAACACCATTTCATTTGCATTGATTTTGGTGAAGTAATATTTGTAAATCCAGGTATAACCCGGTTTTTCATTGGGATAAAAGCCATAGCTTACCGGGGTTGTCAGAGTAAGACTTCCAAGCAGCCACGGAAGGCCATTATCCGCTGTTTTGGTTTGCGTCATGTCAAATAAAAAAGTACCATGATATGTTCCGGCTTGAGGACCTGCTGGCTTTAAAACTCCACCTTGCCAATCATGAAATGTATTTCCTGTGACAAGAGTGAAATTTGCAGCTCCATTAAGATCAAATGTCATTACATCATTAATC
>JBGOXH010000137.1:0-7387 GCA_041479075.1 Bacteroidia bacterium
ATAAATACCAGAAATTCCTTTCAAGATTGATGTTAAATATGTAGAAAAGGTTGCGTTGAAGGCTAATTTCCTGGTGCTTCTGTCCTGAGTACCAATGGTTTATCGTTGTTAAAATCGTCGTAAAGCAGCTGAAGTGGTACAACATTATCATTTTTATTGTCTGCAACAGTAATTGCAAAAATCTTTATTTTTTCATTTTTCGGAAGCGTTACTGATTTTGTACCTTCAGGCAGATTTATCTCATATTTGTACAGATAGCTGTACTTATATGTATCGTTTGCATCAGGTGTATGACGATGTGAAGCAAACCAGGCAATGTTGTCTCTTTTTGTATATGCTTTCGCAATTGATACTACTTTCAGATTGTCGGGTGTAAGCTCCCTGTTATAGTGCTGTCCAACGTATCCGGTCCAATTCTGAAAGTTGAGCTTCGTAATTTTATTCCCGGCTTTTATTTCGCCCTGCGAATCTTCGGTTGCTGCAGCCAGAATATAAAATTTGTTATATTTCCCAGCCGGTAGATTGATTTTCTGACCCGCAGCTGACAAAACGTTCTTTTGCCCTTCAGCAGTGCTGCCCATCCTGAACACTATATCTTCACTTACAACTTCTGCTGGAAGCATCTCAGCAGGTATTGTCAGTCTATCAACAAGGTTCCCGTCGTTTCGCTTAGTGTCAAAGCTTATACCATCCTGATTATAAGGAAGTTCCACTGTTGCCTGTGATGGTTTTGAAAGCGGAGATGCAGGATTTTCAAATTTTACAGCAAAGCTTCTTATCAGGAACCTGGTCATATCAAAATTGAGGACTCCGTTTTTGAAATCAGCATTCCCGATTCTTTTTTCCTGTCCGTTAACTTCATAAGCATCAACGATTTTAGCAGGGAAGCTTAATACCACATCTTTTACCTCTTTCCCATAAAGCTCATTCACCCTTACAATATAATAATTGCTCTCTTCAGCTTTTTTGAAAGCCATCACATCCACCTCATGAGTATTTAATTTCAGGTATGAGAATTCTTTGCCAAGGTTCCCATCGTGCTTTGAAGTTTCAAGCGCTATTGGCGGGTTGTTTAAAAAGCTGCCCTTCCATGGAGTTTCAGCATAAGCCCAATCGGATGAATGGGGGTAAATACCGTATTTTACATGGTGAATTCCCCAATCCTGGGTTCCCTGGTAAACAAAAGAGTTCGCTTTTGGAGTGTACATCAAAGTTAATCTCAGAGTATTGTTATCAGGCTTATCGGATCCATACTTGCAATCCTCAATTACCGATAAACCATAGCTGTTCGATCTGTCAGTCAGATCAATCCACTGTCTGCCAGGCACTTCAAATTTAACTTCATTATTTGTCGTTCTTTTGATTGCTGCAGTATTCAGACTGTAAGTTGCAAATTCATTGGACACCTTGGCGTGAAAAGCAGCTTTAAGACTAACCTCTTTTGACTGCCAGTCAATTTCATTGTCAACGACAATTATTTTCCCCGGTTCACCCGCAGAAAGGCTTACTATCTGACTGATTTCAGAGTTTTGACCCTTTCGTGTGATTTTTAAAGCAATTCTTACCGGGCCCTGCTCCACAACCTGGATTTTTACATCCTTATTCATATAATCGAAAGGAGGATTCTTCCTGTCTTTCCAGTCCATATTCCACGAAGGCCATTGCGACGGACGTTCCTGCTGGAAATCAAGAGTGGCAGGCTTTGATAAAACCTCTCTCGAAGCTTTCTTGTCATATATGCTTGCAATATCGCCGTTTGCATCTATTTTAATCTTTAAATAACTGTTTTCCAGTGACTTATCAGTAATCGACAATTGAGAAGCGACTGGTTTATCAGCAGTTTCACGAACATCAAAAACAGCGATTCCTGCCGGCGGCAGCTTGGCAAGGAAAATCAAAGAAAGCTTGTTACCAGATGACGAAGTGATCTGGGACAAAACTTCTTTTCCATTGCTGTCAAGAACTTTCACGTTCACCGGCAGTTTAGGGTAATTAAGTTCTGCGGTTACAATATCTTCCCGTTCAATTTCAACCGGATTATAAACCAGCAAAGCCTTCCCCTGCACATTAGTATTCATCTCGCTGGATATCACGCTGATGGAATTTTTCAGAACTTCAGAAAAGCCATTCATTGCAATGAACTCATCATTCCATGCATATTCGTAGGCCTTAGGAATACTTGTACCTGGAAGTATATCGTGGAACTGGCTGCCAAGCACAAGCGCCCACGATTTATTAAGCTTCTGTACAGGGTATGCTGCTCCGCCAAGCCAGTCAGCTACCGAAGCGGAGAGCTCTGCACTTCTAGAAAGCGCCTCATTTTTTCTGTTTGCTCTTTTCATATACGATTGAGAGCTCATTGAACCTGCACTGTGCTCAATTAGCAGAAGATCACCGGAATAAGTCGGAAGTTTTGACCGGATAGCAGGTGTAATATCTTTGTAAATCTGGTCGGATGAAGTCAGAACGACTTTGAATTTACTATCACTGTTATTCAGGCTGCCGACAGCATTTTTTACGTCATTATCTCTGGGAGCACCTCCAACGTCGCCTACACCATAATAACGATAATCGAAAGATAAATCATAACGGTTTATATCATCCTGTATTCTAGCGTTCCAGGTGCTGTCAAGATCGAGCCGCGGAACGATTTTGCTTGTATAATCAGTTGCATTTAAAGCTGCTATAACCCCCTTTCCGTCAGGACCTTCCCACCAGCCGACATTGAATGGCACACCATTGGTGGACCTCCAGGTCAACTTTTGTGTGGAGAAACCCAGAAGTCCTGCATGACTCCAGACAGATGGCATCGTGGCAACAAAACCGAAGCAGTCGGGCAGCATATAATCGACACTCTCCTTGTTAAATTCCCGCTTGAAAAACAGGTTTCCGTAAAGAACCTGCCGAAGCACAGATTCGGACGATGAGATATTTGCTTCACCCTCATCGACCGAGGAGCCTGAGACAAACCATCTTCCCCTGGCAATACAATCCGCAACTTTTTTATATGACTCAGGATAATATTCTTTCATCATATCATATCGTCTCGCACCGGTAAAATTGAAAACATATTGAGGATATTTTTCAAACAGCTTGAAATTATCCGCCATGGTGTTCCAGATATACTTGTTAATCGTTTCCGGATAATCCCAGTTCCATTCGGTATCGAGGTGCGCATAGCCGATTGTATAAAGAACTTTTTCTTTTGAAATGTCATATTTCTGTCTCATTTCAAGAGGTTGGGCAGAGAGAGCAGATGTTATCGCCGAGATAGCCATCAGAATAAATATATTTTTCATTTTATATAGATTAAGTTAAATATAACACGTTAAAGATGAATGACTTCGCCGTAAGCAGCTGCTGCAGCTTCCATTATTGCTTCAGACATTGTCGGATGCGGATGAACTGCTTTTATTATCTCATGGGCGGTAGTTTCGAGCTTCCTGGCAACAATTATCTCTGAGATCATTTCTGTCACATTTGCACCGATCATATGAGCGCCCAAAAGCTCTCCATAGGATGCATCAAAAATCAGTTTGACGAAACCGTCTTTTGAACCTGATGCGCTTGCCTTTCCTGAAGCAGTGAAAGGGAATTTCCCGACTTTGATCTCATATCCGGCCTCTTTTGCTGCAGCTTCAGTTAAACCGCACGATGCTATTTCAGGATTTGTATAAGTACAGGCAGGGATGTTATTGTAATTAAGAGGTTCAACTTCCTTCCCTGCGATTTTTTCAACACAGATGATCCCTTCTGCCGAAGCAACATGTGCGAGAGCCGGACCATGAACAATATCCCCTATTGCATAAATCCCCGGTACCGATGTCCGGTAATAATCATCTACCACAACTTTGCCTTTTTCTGTCTTCACTCCGGCTTTTTCAATTCCGATGCCTTCGAGGTTGGCCGTTACTCCCACAGCTGAAAAAACTATATCAGCTTCAACCATTTCAATGCCTTTTGGAGTCTTGATTGATACCTTGCATTTTTCTTTTGAGGTATCGACCGACTCGACAGTTGAATCGGTCATCACTTTCATTTTGAGCTTTTTAAATGATCTCTCAAGCTGTTTTGAGACCTCTTCATCTTCATTGGGCACAAGTCTGGGAAGAAACTCAACTAAAGTAACTTCGGTCCCGATGGTCTGGTAAAAATTTGCAAATTCACTTCCTATTGCACCTGATCCTACAACTACCATTGATCCGGGCTGCTTTGGAAGCGTCATTGCTTCCCTGTACCCTATTATCTTCTTCCCATCCTGCTTTAAATTCGGCAGCTCTTTTGACCTTGCTCCGGTTGCCAGAATAATATTCTTAGCTGAATATGTTTTCTTTTTTCCCTCAGAATCTTCAACTTCAACATAATTCCCACCTGCCAGACGGCCAAATCCTTTTATGTGAACAATATCATTCTTTTTAAAAAGAAACTGAACACCTTTGCTCATCCCTTCCGCCACACTACGGCTGCGAGCAACCATCGCACCGAAATCGGCTTTCACTTCTCCCTTCACCGATATGCCATAATCTGCAGCATGGTTAAAGTATTCAAAAACCTGTGCGCTTTTTAACAGTGATTTTGTCGGGATACATCCCCAGTTCAGACAAATTCCGCCCAGCTCAGCTTTTTCGACCACTGCAACTTTCATCTTAAGCTGCGATGCCCTGATGGCTGCAACATATCCTCCGGGCCCGCTTCCAATTATAATTAAATCGTAATCCATATCAATTATATTAATTCCTAATTCCTAATTTATTTCCTTAATGCTCTGATAATCACATAAGTAACTTTTGCAATAACCCATATCACAACAAGTGTAAAAATTATAGTTGCCCCAACCGGAATCTCTGCAAAATAAGAAATTATGTAACCTGCAGCTGTTCCAATAAACCCCGAAAGTATTGATACGAATATTACCCTTGAATAAACTCTGGTAAAGATCAGGGCTATATTTGGCGGAATAGTCAGCAGGGAAAGCACCAGGACTACCCCGGCCATTCTGATATTCAATACAATAGTAAGAGCGACCAGTGCGGTTGTAATATATTTAAATACATCGACATATGATGAATAAGTTCGTGCGAAAGATTCATCGAATGAAATATAAAGTATTGTTCGATAGAATGCTGAGAAATAGAATATCAAAACAAGCGACATTATGCCCAGAGCAATAATATCGGCATTGGTGACAGTGAGTATACTTCCAAAAAGATAGCTCATCAGGTTGGGCGAATAACCGGGAGTGAGATAAATGAAAATTATTCCGATTGCCATACCGAAAGCCCACAGTATTCCAATAGCTGAGTCCTCCCTGATTTTCTGCTTTACTGATAAATATTCCACACCAAGGGCAGAAAGAATACCAAAAATTGCTGCTCCCACTACCGGATTAAATCCCAGGAAATAACCTATACCAATCCCTCCGAATGAAGCATGTGTAATTCCTCCACTGAGAAATACCATTTTTCTTGAAACGATGTAAGTACCTGCTAATCCGGCTGTTATGCTGGCAAAGATCGCTCCAAGGAGGCCTTTAATTACAAACTCATATTGAAAAATGCTTGTTTCCACTTAACTGTGACTTTTTAAAACGGTATGTGGAACTTCTCCGTGAGTGATCAGCTGTATCGGGCATCCGTAGGCAAGAAGCTGCTCGTTCGAAATTTCGGAGGATGGATGAAAATGGAGCTTTTTGTTTACACAGGCATACGACCTGACATGAGAAGAAATTATCCCGATATCATGTGAGACCATCAGGATAGCCATACGTTTGTTGAGCACCCTGAGCTTCTCATAAAAATCATTTTCAAATGTTGAGTCGACAAAATTTCCGGGTTCGTCGAGCAACAGCAGCTTAGGATCACCGATTATTGCACGACCGAGAAAGACACGCTGCAGCTGACCACCGGATAATTCATTTAATGAAGAATGCTCCATTCCTGAAAGGCCCAGTTCCCTGATGATCTCTTTAGCTTTGTTTTTATCGGCAGCTGACATCCGCGAAATAATTTTCTTACGGATCATCATGCCTGATAGTATTACATCAGTAACAGTCACAGGATAATTAACATCACCTGTTGAGATTTGAGGAAGATACCCGATGCTGTTACCATCAATAAGTTTACTGTTGAAAATTATTTTTCCCTTGACCGGCTTAATCAATCCAAGAATCACTTTAAGTAATGTTGTCTTCCCCCCTCCGTTTGGCCCGATAACACCTATAAAATCACTTTCATTTACAATAAAATCCACATCCTGAAGAGCAATGTTATCTTCATAAGCGACTGATATAGAGTGCATTTCAAGAAGATTGCTCATCCTTGATAATTATTTTTCACTTTCAATAAAATTATTGTACAAAGCATTAATTATATCCAGTGTAGCTTCCATCCAGTCCGGTGACAGAGGGTCAATCGTTCTAACTTCAGCTCCGATTTCGTGAGCAATTGCTTTTGCATTCTTGCTGTCATATTCCCTTTGGACAAAGATTGTTTTAATATTCTTAGTTTTTGCAAAATCAATTAATTCTTTCAACCTCGATGGAGGAGGTTCTTTCCCCTCAAACTCAACAGGAACCTCTTCGAGTCCGTAATCTCTTGCAAGATATGCCAGATTTGGATGATATATCATGAAGGCTCTGCCCTGAAATCCGGCGAAAAGAGATTTTGCCTTTTCATCAACTTCATTAATTTTTAAAATCAGAGTGTCATAATTTGTTTCATATTTCTGCTTCCCGGCAGGATTAAGTTCACATAAAAGATCTTTTACAGATGAAGCAATTATCAATGCAGATTTTGGTGCTACCCAGTAATGCGGATCTGCACCTTCGGTATGTTCTTCTTCATGCCTTTGACCTGAAGTTATCGTAACAATTCTATCGCCGATTGAAAGCTTAATCATTTTTCTATTCATCTCATAAAATCTGTCAAGCCAGGTCATTTCAAATCCCAGATAGCCATCGCTTATGTAAGCTATTGATTTCCTGAGCATAATTATCTGTTCAGGATACGGTTCATAAATATGCGGATTTGCCCCGGTAGGAACCATTACATTTACTTTAAAATCATTCCCTCCTATCTTCTCAACAAAATATTTAAATGGCGCAATGCTTACCGTGATTACCATTGTGCCTGATTCAGGGGATTTCCGGCTGCATGAAATTGCTGTAAAAATTATCAGGAATATGAATAATTTTTTCATCAGGCTAAAATTGTAAGCAGAATACAAATTTAACATATAACAGAACAAAAGGTTTATGTGTTGCAAATAAAATAATATCAGCTATTTTTGAGACAAAAAAATATCGGCCTCATGAGAAACAAAGGAGAGATCCTTGCTTCGATTCTGAATGATTTCAAAGATTGCTATTTCTTCCTTCATAATACAAAAG
>JBGOXH010000276.1:0-3775 GCA_041479075.1 Bacteroidia bacterium
AAGCCAGATGAATTTTGTCGATTTAGACTCCGTTCAAATGTTATGGATTCTCAGGAAAATGAGAGATGAAGGAATTTATCTGGATGGAAGAAAAATTAAAGTACCGCCAAAGTTTTTTCTTGGTGCAGCAACGACTCCTTTTGCTGCCGATCCTGAGTTGCAGGCAATCAGGGATCAGAAAAAAGTGAATGCAGGAGCACAGTTCTTCCAGACAAATATCATCTTTGAACCGGAAAAGCTTGATCAATGGCTGGAACAGCTGGATAAAAGAGATGTTCTGGGAAAAGTATATATCCTTGTTGGTGTGGCACCGCTGAATAGTTATAAAATAGCACATTATCTTCATACCAAAGTACCCGGTGTTACAATTCCTGAAAAAATATTTTTAAGGATGAAAAAAGCAGGCGATAGTGCACCTGAGGAAGGAATACAAATTGTACTGGAATTAATTGAATCGATAAAAAATAAAAAAGGCATTAATGGAATCCACCTCATGACTCTGGGATGGGAAGAAGTAGTAGAGAGGATTGTAACGGAAGCAGGATTAATAAGCCCCTAAATCCCCTAAAGGGGACTTTCAAGATAGTACTATTTAACCCCCCTTTAGAGCCTGTCCCGGTCCGCCAGCTGGCGGATCGGGAGGGGATGGGGGGCATAAAGTAAAAATTTATGAAACACAAAACCTTTCAGTTTGATTTTAAAGATCTGAAACTTACTGTTGATCAGATTGATAGAGTTATGGGATATAAAGAAGGCGAATCTAATGAGCATGTCTCAGATATTGTTTCCGAAGTTCTGAAAGAGGCAGAGACCATCTCTAATATAAAAGCTGAATACAAAATTTTTGACAAGATCAGGTTTAATACAGATGAAAAATCAATCGAAATAAACTCAACTACTTTTAATATTAAAAAGATTGTATATGGTCAGATCAAGAAATCTGAAATTGCTGCGATTTTCCTTTGTACTGCCGGAGAAGAAATTGGAATCAGGAGCAGAAAAGCAATGAAAGCCGGCGATCTGTTAAAAGGATATATCTATGATGTTGTTGGAAGTGAGGCAGTTGAAGCAGCAGCTGACCTGATGCAAAACGAGCTCGAAAAAACAATGTTAACTTCAGGGAAGAAAATTACCAATCGTTACAGTCCGGGATACTGTGGCTGGGATGTTGTGGAGCAACATAAATTGTTCAGCCTGATGACTGATAATTTTTGTGGAATACGATTGACTCCATCTGCATTAATGGACCCTGTAAAATCGATTAGCGGAATTATAGGTATCGGAGAAAATGTCAAACACCTTCCTTATACCTGCAGTATGTGTGATATGAAGGATTGTATTTATAGAAAATCTCGTGAGAAAGAATAAAAAAAATTCACCACGGATTACACGGGTTACACGGAGAATAGCACAGAATAAAATCCGTGTCAATCCGTGCTCTCCGTGGTGAAAAGGGTATTTTTTAAAAAATCTAATATGAAAACCATTACAAAACCAAGCAGTCGCGGAGTATCATTTACTCTGTTTTTATTATTGTTTATTAATCAATTCATTATAGCGCAGCAAACCTATGAATTTCCTTACCAGAATCCGGGATTATCCGTTGAGGAGCGTGTTAACGACCTGGTAGGCAGAATGACTGTTGATGAAAAAATAAGCCAGATGATGAACACTGCACCGGCTATCGACAGGCTTGGCATACCTGCTTATGACTGGTGGAATGAATGTCTTCACGGTGTCGCCCGGGCTGGTCTTGCAACTGTTTTCCCCCAGGCAATAGGTCTTGGAGCAACATGGGATCAGGATCTGATATTTAAAGTCGCAACAACCATTTCTGATGAGGCACGCGCCAAACATCATGAATTTGTGAGAAATAATTCAAGAAAAAGATATCAGGGGCTGACATTCTGGTCACCCAACGTGAATATTTTCAGAGACCCGCGATGGGGCAGAGGCCAGGAAACTTACGGCGAAGATCCCTTCCTGACCGGAAAGCTTGCTGTACAGTTTGTCAAAGGGTTGCAGGGTGATAATCCGAAATATTTCAAAACAATTGCCACCTTAAAACATTTTGCTGTTCACAGCGGCCCTGAACCGGAAAGACACTCTTTTGATGCCATTACAGATGAAAGAGATTTCAGAGACACATACCTTGCGCAGTTTGAAATGGGAATAAAAGAGGGCAAAGCCTATTCAGTGATGTGTGCATATAACAGGTATAACGGAGAAACCTGCTGTGGCAGCAGCTCTCTTCTGACTGGCATCCTGCGAACCGAATGGGGCTTTGACGGATATGTTGTATCTGACTGTGGAGCAATCAATGACATTTATAACGGGCACAAAGTTGTTGCTACTCCGGCTGAGGCTGCAGCACTGGCAGTCAAATCCAGCACCGACCTAGAATGCGGATCAGCTTACCGGAACCTGAAAGAGTCTCTGGACAAAGGTCTGATAACTGAAAAGGAAATTGATGTTTCCCTGAAAAGACTTTTTACAGCCAGGTTCAGGCTTGGAATGTTCGATCCGCCAGAGATGGTTGAGTATTCAAAAATTCCATTCAGTGTGCTGGACTGTGAACAAAACAAGGCACTTGCGAAAGAGACTGCATTAAAGTCAATAGTTTTACTTAAGAACGAGAACAATTTATTACCTCTAAAGAAAAACATAGGGACTGTTGCAGTTATCGGACCAAATTCCGACCAGTCGTTTGTACTTCTGGGAAATTACAACGGCACCCCTTCTGATCCTATAACTCCTCTCCGGGGAATAAAGGAGAAGCTTGCAGGTTCGGCAGAAGTCCTTTATGCCCAGGGATGCACGTGGGTTACCGGACTGCCCGGTCAGCAGCAAAATGCCGAAGAGCTAAAGACAGAAGCACTTGAGACCGCAAAGAAAGCAGAAATAATAATTATGTGCATGGGTATAACTCCTCGTCTGGAAGGAGAACAGATGAGAGTTACAGTCGATGGCTTCAACGGCGGAGACAGAACACGAATAGACCTACCTGATATTCAGCAGGAACTGATAAAAGAAATTCATGCTCTTGGTAAACCGGTGATCCTTGTCCTTCTTAATGGCAGTGCACTTGCAATTAACTGGGAAAAAGATAACATTCCGGCAATCCTCGAAACATGGTATGGCGGACAAGCTGCCGGTGAGGCTCTGGCTGATGTAATTTTCGGAGATTATAATCCGGGAGGTCGTCTTCCGGTTACATTTTATAAATCTGTTGAAGATCTGCCTGCCTTCACTGATTATAAAATGGAAAACAGGACATACCGGTATTTCAAAGGTGAACCATTATTTCCGTTTGGTTATGGATTGAGTTATACAACTTTCAAATACAGTAATCTAAAGGTTGTTAAAAGCTGTAATGTGGGCGATACTCTGAAAGTCGCAGTAAAAGTTCAGAATACAGGGAAGCTCGCTGGAGATGAGGTTGTCGAGCTATATATTTCAAATCTGAACTCATCGGTGCCTGTGCCCCTACGTGCACTTAAAGGTTTCAAACGCATACATCTTAATGCCGGAGAAAGTAAAATGGTTACTTTCACTGTTGCACCCGATGCTTTTTCGATAATTGATGAAAGCAATAAGAGAGTAATAAAGCCGGGACAGTTTTTGATTAATGTTGGTGGTCATCAGCCTTCGATCAAGAGCGCTGAAGCTGAAGTCGGTATACTGAAGAAAATGATCTCTGTAATTTAACCTGGTAACAATCATACTAAAAGTCATAATAATGAAAAGATCGATTTCAATTTTTCTTGTCTTGATG
>JBGOXH010000101.1:0-9478 GCA_041479075.1 Bacteroidia bacterium
AAAATCCCATTCTCTCTTCGCCTCGAATCAATGCCTGACGACAGCAGCAGAGTTGCTGTAATGTATGGTCCGCTTGTAATGGCAGGTGATCTGGGTCCCGTTAAAGATTCTGCTTCAACAGACGTAATGTACGTGCCTGTTCTTATGACCGGAAACAGAAATCCGGCTACATGGATGAAGCCAGTAGAAGGGAAGATTAATACTTTTATTACCGTCAATACAGGAAGGCCCAGGGATGTTGAAATGAAACCATTTTACGCAACGTATAACCGAAGATATTCAATATACTGGGATCTGTTTAATGAAGAGGGGTGGAATGCCCGGCAGGCTGAATACACGGCTGAGCTTGAAAAGATTAAAAAAATAAAGGAAGCCACAATAGATTTTGTTCAGCCTGGTGAAATGCAGCCCGAACGTGATCATAATTTTAAAGGCGAAAGGACTTCTCCCGGCGGATTCAGGGAGAGGACAAACCGTGAATCAAGAGGCGGGTGGTTTTCATACGACATGAAAACAAAAGCAATTGTCCCCGTGGCTCTGGCTGTCGAATACTGGGGTGGCTTCCCCGGAGCAAAAACTTTTGATATTCTTGTAAATTATAAGATCATTGCTACAGAAAATATTTCTGGAAAAAAAGATGGGCAATTTATTACAGTTCAATATGATATACCTGAAGATATATCAAAAGGGAAATCAAAAGTAACAGTTAAATTTCAGGCTCAGCCCGGAAATATGGCAGGACCGATATTCGGAATAAGAACAATTCGCCGCTAGCGTTGATTTGCAATTTATACGAGAATATGCTCAAGGAATATCTTCACTCCTATTGCAATAAGTATTATCCCACCAACAATCTCAGCGCGTTGCCCAAGTCTTACTCCTGCTGATTTTCCTATCCGGATTGCTGTCATTGAAGCAAGAAAGGTCACAGCTCCGATAATAATTCCTGAAATCCAGATCTGAACATCAAGGAATGCAAAGCTTATACCAACAGCAAACGCATCAATGCTTGTTCCAATTGCGATCGTAAAAAGAACCATGAGGTTAGTGAAGTCAGGAATTTCTTTGACCTCTTTATCTTTAATTCCTTCGATAATCATTTTAATTCCGAGAAAAGAAAGCAGTCCCAGCGCAACCCAATGGTCGATGTCTTTCAGTGCGTCAGAAACAATAGATCCGAGGAAATATCCGGCAACTGTCATCCCTCCCTGGAAGAATGCAAGCACAAATGCAATCTTCAGCGCCTGCCTGAATAAGATCCTGTACTGGACTACACCGCATGACAATGAGACTGCAAATGTGTCGAAACAGAGCCCCAATGCTATTCCTGTTATAGTTAAATAATCCATAGACTTTTTCAGGTTCCGGCAAATATAATATAAAACATCATTGTAAAATTTTAAAAATTGATTGCATATATTTGAGCACCAAAAAATGGTTTAATGAGAGCTGTCATTCAACGAGTCAAAAAGGCTTCAGTAGCAATAAATGGTGCGGTCAGATCTGAAATCGGTCCGGGATTACTTGTATTTGTGGGGATAGAAGAAAGCGATAATATCACTGACGCCGAATGGCTCGGTAATAAGATTGTCCAGCTTCGCATTTTCAATGACAGCAATGGGGTTATGAACCTTTCTGTGATGGAAACCGGAGGTAACATAATGGTAATTAGTCAGTTTACTCTTCATGCCAAAACAAAAAAGGGGAACCGTCCGTCCTATATAAAAGCTGCCCGTCCTGAAACTGCGATACCTCTTTATAACAGTTTTGTTGATATGCTTTCAAAGCTTTCAGGTAAAGAAACAGCAACTGGTGAATTCGGAGCTATGATGAATATTGAACTTATTAACGACGGTCCTGTAACAATTATCATCGACACGAAGGAAAAAGAATAGATTATTTCGAAGATCAGATTTTATGGACACCCTGAACGTAATTAAAGATGAAAAGAGTTTGAAAAGATCTGTTCTTCTTGTTGCATCATTTGCAGCTTTTCTTACACCATTTCTTGGATCGGCAGTAAATCTGGCTCTTCCTGCCATCGGTAAAGATCTTCATGCAAATGCTATAAGCCTGAGTTGGGTTATCAGCAGTTTCATTCTATCATCAGCTATATTTCTTCTCCCTTTTGGAAGGCTGGGTGATATTTTTGGAAGAAAAAAAGTTTTTTCTACAGGAATTATTCTTTTTACTATATCATCTTTCCTGATAGTTTTTTCCCGAAGTATTACTTCACTCATTATTCTGAGGATCTTCCAGGGATTTTCAGGTGCAATGATCTTCGGAACAAGTCTGGCAATAGTTACGTCTGTTTTTCCTCAGGGTGAAAGAGGTCATGCAATGGGTATAACTGTTACATCGACTTACCTAGGTCTTTCTGCCGGACCGGTGATTGGAGGATTTCTTACTCATTGGCTGGGCTGGAGAAGCATCTTTGCATTTCTTGTTCCGGTCGGAATAATCTCTATTTATTTGATATTCAGAAAAATGAAACCTGAATGGGCTGAAGCAAAAGGTGAAAAATTTGACTGGAAAGGTTCTGTTATTTACGGGATTGCTTTATCGGGATTCATGTATGGCTTTTCAAAGTTGCCATCGCCTTTAGGGTGGATTTGTCTTTCATCAGGAGCAGTAATGGTTGGCTTGTTCCTTATTTTTGAAAAAAGGATGGATCATCCTGTTTTTGAGGTACACCTTTTTCTGAAAAACAGGGTTTTTGCTTTTTCAGGTCTTGCTGCATTAATTCATTACTCTGCCACCAATGCAACTGGATTTTTCTTAAGCCTTTATTTACAATATGTTAAAGGGCTTGATGCAAAAAGTGCCGGTCTGATAATGATTTCGCAACCTTTAGCAATGGCTCTGTTGTCACCTCTGGCAGGAAGACTTTCAGACAGAAAAAATCCTGGTGTTATTGCATCAATTGGCATGGGATTGACAGGTGCAGGACTTATTCTGTTTTGTTTTATTAAATCATCCACACCGGTTTACGTAATTGTATTGCTGCTCATTTTGATGGGCATCGGTTTCGGACTTTTTTCCTCACCTAATTCAAATGCAATAATGAGCTCAGTGGAGAAACGTAACCTGGGTCTGGCTTCAGGAGTTGTCGGGACAATGAGAATGGTTGGCCAGATGATGAGCATGGGAATCGCCATGATGCTGATTGCTCTATATATTGGAAAACAAACTATAAATCCTGCAACTTATCCTGGCTTTATTTCAGCAATGAAAACAGGATTTGTAATATTTTCAATATTGTCCGTTCTCGGTATTTTTGCTTCTCTTGCAAGGAATAAAAAGCTTGCAAATAATATTCCCTGAATTTTTTCTTAAATACAGGTTTTATCTTTTTTATGGATTCAACACAACTAAAATTCATAAATAAAATAATTATGAAAACAAAAAGCATTATATTGAACCCGGTCTTTTTTCTCATGATTGTTTATTGATTTGACCTAAAAATTGCTGTATGACAAAACTTTATGAAAGTCTGATTAAATCATGTCCTTCAGAGAATGAAATAAAGGAGGGTCTTGAAAATGTTTATTCTTCCATTCCTAAGGTACCGGATAAGCATTTGTTAATGAGCATACTGGGCGTTATTGATCTTACAAGTCTTAACACAACTGATAATAAAAGCGTCATTTTGCGTTTGACAGGGAAAGTAAACAGCTTTCAGGGTCGCTTTGATAACATCCCCAATGTGGCCGCTATATGTGTATTCCCGAATTTTGTGTCAGTTGTTAAAGAAAAACTTACTGCAAAAAATGTAAAAATAGCAGCTGTATCCGGAGCATTTCCGACCTCACAGACTTTCAGGAGCATAAAAATAGCTGAATGTAAAATGGCAATCGAAGCAGGAGCTGATGAAGTTGATATTGTTATCCCGGTCGGGTTATTTCTTGGTAATGACTATTCGCTGGTAGCTGAAGAAATACGGGAAATTAAAGAATCTATTGGAGATAAGCGTTTAAAAGTAATTGTGGAGTCTGGTCTGTTGGGAGATTATGAAAAGATTTTTAAAGCATCGATGATTGCAATGGATGCCGGTGCCGATTTTATTAAAACCTCTACCGGGAAAATCAATATATCTGCTACCCCGGAAGCAGCATTTGTTATGTGCAGGGCAATTTCTGGTTTTTATAACGAAACAGCCATTAAAGTCGGGTTTAAGGCTGCCGGTGGTATTGTTACTGCAGCTGATGCACTGGTTTACTATCATATAGTCAAACATTGTCTTGGCAGTGAATGGCTTAGCAGTGATTTTTTCAGGATCGGTGCAAGCCGTCTTGCAAATAATATTCTTTCTGAAATTGCCGGAGAGCGACATGAAGATTTCTGAGCAGGATGTAAATATTAAAATTCAGGACTCAGTCAGGCAAAAATCAGATACTTCCGTTCAACAATTAAAGGTGCCTGCTGACACATTTAAGCGCTTTGATACTGTGCCGGTTAAGAAGGTTATTATTCATGCCCGGGAGAAAATTTTTGAAAATATTGATACCATAGCTTTTTGCAGAAGAAATTTTATTTCAGATGTAACTTTTTATGATACCACCAATATTATAACCCGAATTGATAAGACAAAATTAAACGGGTTCCCGGCTCTTTTTATTGAAAAAAATAAATTAGCGGAAGCTGAAACCAGAGAATTGAGAATGGTTGGTCTGAAAGAAGGCAATAAGCTGCCTGTTCATCCTTTTCATGATGACTGGATCATTATAGTTCTTCTGTTTGCCGCATTTCTATATTCATCGATCCGGATATTTTCAAAGAGATTATTTCCTGATGTAATAAGGTTTTTCCTTTTTCGTGGAATAGGCGATCCCTCAGCCAGGGAAACAGGTGAACTATTTCACCTGCAATCCACATTAACAAATCTTATTTCGTTTTTTAATATAGCATTGTTTGCCTATTGTGCAGCATTTAATTATGATTTCATTCCTTCCGGAATTTCAAGATTTGTGGTCTGGCTTATCGCTTTCGGAATTATTGTGATTGCTGTCACATTACGACATATTATATGTTTCATTATCGGCAGGGCAAGTGGCGAAAAAGAGGTGTTTGATGAATATTTATTAACCATATATCAGTCATATCGGTTCATAGCTATTATATTGTTTGTACTGGTAATACTTTTAGTCTATACCAGTTTTTTCCCGGCAAAATCATTGATTCTTACAGGGTTTATCGCAACAGCAATCCTTTATTCCATGCGTATTATGCGCCTCTTCATGATATTTATAAAGAGGAATGTTTCAATTTTATATTTGATTTTATACCTTTGTGCGCTGGAATTTCTGCCTGTGGTGATATCAGTGAAATATTTTACAGGCTTGTTTTAGATCGGCAAGTGTTACTTTGAAGGTAAAAATAAAACTGTAAGACGTTGAAAATAAGGAAGATTTTAGTGTCGCAGCCAGAACCGATGAATCCGAAATCTCCATATTTCGATCTGGCAAAGAAATACAATCTGAAAATAGATTTTAAGCCGTTTATCCTGGTTGAAGGAGTTCCTTCAAAGGATTTTCGTCATCAGAAAATTAATATTCTCGATTTTACTGCAGTAATTTTTACAAGTAAAACAGGGATAGATCATTTTTTCAGAATCTGTAGTGAGTTGAGAATAGTTGTACCTGATACAATGAAATATTTCTGTATCACAGAGAATGTTGCATTTTACCTTCAGAAATATATAGTTTACAGGAAAAGGAAAATTTTCCATGGGAAGGCAAAATTCCAGGATTTAATAGATGTTATTGTCAAGCACAAAGAAGATAATTACTTCGTCCCCCTTTCTGAACCACATAATTGCGAAATTCCTGATTTGCTTTACAAGAATGGTATTAAACATACGATTGGCACGCTTTATAAAACTATAAGCAGCCATTTTTCCGATATCAAGGATTTCGATTATGATATTCTCGTATTTTACAGTCCGTCAGGAATAAAATCATTAAAAGAGAATTTTCCCGATTTTGTTCAGGGAGAGATAAAAATTGCAGCTTTCGGGCCGACAACGGCCAGTGCTGTGGAACAGGAAGGTCTCAGGCTTGACATAAATGCGCCTAATCCTAAAGCGCCTTCGATGACAATGGCCCTTGACATTTTTCTCAAGGAGCACAATAAGAATCTTAAGTAATATCTTTATAATTTTTAATATCCAGAAGCTCCGGCTGATAGAGACCGGATTGTTTTCTGGCCGATTTTATTTACATGGAAATCAGAAGGGAGAAATTTCAAAAATCAGAACGCCTCTGCAGCAGAAAAATCATTTCTTCGCTGTTCGACGAGAGAAATATTTTCTATCTGCCTTTTTATAAAATTGTTTGGAGTAAAAGTCCTGTGAAGATAACTTCACCAGCCCAGGTTGCTTTCAGTGTTTCAAAAAAAGGATTCCGAAATGCAGTAACCAGAAACCTGCTTAAGCGAAGAATGAAGGAAGCGTACAGGAAAAACAAACACATTCTGTACGATTTCCTTATAAATGAAACCATTCAGGTTGTCTTCATTATAATATTCCGCGGGAATTTTGTTCCGGATTATCAGTCAATCGAAAAATCCCTGAAGGATATGCTTGATAAATTCATTGATGTCATCCCGGGTACTGAAAAAAACTGTTAAAGTTGTCTTAATTATTTCTTTTCCAGGTTCTTTCCAAAATTTTCTTGTTATTTTCGTCGATTCAAATAAAGTAAGTTAAGATATGAAAAAGTTACGGTCACGAAGGTTAATAATAATATGCAGTTTGCTGATTTTTGCAGGATTAAGTGCGGGATTCCTGGTCACTCAGGAAACACGTGATTTTAAAATTGCAAAAAACCTCGACATTTTCTTTTCTCTCTTCAGAGAACTAAATACTTTTTATGTCGATGAGATTAACCCGGATAAAATCATTAAGACCGGTATCGACAATATGCTTAAAACGCTTGACCCATATACAGTTTATTTTCCTGAATCTGAAGCTGACGAATTTGTTCTCATGACAACCGGAAAATATGGAGGAATCGGATCTCTTGTAAGAGGCGGCAGCGAATATGTGGTTTTCAGTGAGGTTTATAAGAATTTCCCGGCTGACCGTGCCGGAATAAAAGCTGGCGATAAGCTTACTAAACTTGATGACGTTTCTCTTAAAGGTATGCCAACCGATAAAGTAAGCGATAAGTTAAAGGGAAATCCCGGAACAGACATTACCGTGACTGTTGAAAGAAATGGGAAAGAAACTGACTACACAATGAAAAGGGAAAAAATCATTATCCCTCCGGTCCCATATTTTGGGATGATCGATTCTAAAACAGGATATATCAGGTTTACCAATTTTACGCAGGATTGCATTGAGGATGTCAAAAACGCACTTGTGACATTAAAAACCAGCAACCCTCAGCAAATAATTCTTGACTTAAGAGGTAACCCAGGCGGATTGCTTACTGAAGCCGTAGAGATTGTAAATCTTTTTGTCGGCCCGGGAAATGTTGTTGTTTCTACAAAAGGAAAAGTAAAACAGTTTGATGAAGATTTCAAAACAACCAAGGCTGCTATTGATGAAAAAATTCCTATTGCAGTACTTATAAACAGGGGTTCTGCTTCGGCAGCTGAAATTGTCGCAGGAGCTATCCAGGATCTTGACAGAGGTGTTATTGTCGGCCAGCGATCGTACGGAAAAGGGCTTGTTCAGGTGACCAGACCATTAAGCTATAATACACAGCTGAAGGTCACAACTGCAAAATATTATATACCAAGCGGCAGGTGCATTCAGGCACTCGATTTTTCTCATCCCAATGATGACGGGAGCGTGGGAATTATCCCCGATTCACTTATTTCAGAGTTTAAAACCCGAAATGGAAGAATCGTTAAAAACGGAGGCGGAATTACTCCTGATATTGATATAGAGCCTGAATCATTAAGCCAGTTTACCACTGAGCTGTATCTGAGATATTTCATCTTTGACTTTGCCACTCAGTATTACTGGAACCATCCTGAAATTAAATCTCCATCACAATTTGTATTTACTGATAAGGATTATAACGATTTCAGAAGCTTCCTGATAAGCCGGAATTTCAGTTATAAAACATTTACTGAAACCTCCCTGAATGAACTGATTGATAATGCAAAAAGAGAAAAGTATTATGATCTTCATAAAGATCTTTTTTCAGAGCTGGAAAAGGATGTTGCCCATAGTCTTGATCAGGATTTAACAGTGTTCCGTCCGGAAATAACTGAACTTCTTGAAGAAGAAATTATCGGTCGTTATTTCTATGATGAAGGCGCTATTGCATGGTCTGTAAAAAAAGATGAACAGATCAGTAAGGCTCTTGAAGTCCTCAATAACAAAGAAAAATACAGTTCAATTCTGAGTGGTAAAACCGGTTCTGTCCTTATAACAAGCAAAGGAATATTAAAAGATAACTCAAAAGTTATTTCAGCTAAATCAAAAATTCTGGAAGCTATTTAGGCGAGACTATCCTGTTTCCATTCGTGAGTATTATCCTCGAAGATTTCTTTCTTCCAGATTGGTAATTTTTCTTTTATCATATTTACCAGTTTGCTGCAGGCTTGTATGGCATGACTTCGATGTCCTGCAGAAACCAGAACAAAAAGAGAAGCTTCGCCTACTTTTACAATCCCTACAGAATGAAGAATATTAATTGATTTCACATCATTAAATTCAGCATAAACTATTTTTACTATTTTATCCGCTTCCTTTTTTACCATATTCTCATAGGCAGAATATTCAATCGCCTTAACCCTTTTTGTTCCCACCATATCAGCCCTCACCTGTCCGATAAAAACCGAATGCCCTCCGGCTTCAATTTTATTGCTTATTGATTCAATGACGGAAGATATTTCGCTATGAGTTACCGGACCGTTTATTAAAATATTCTCTGACATTTTCGAAAAGTAATTAAATGAACTTTCTATCCTCCGGCGAATGGTGGCATGAAAGCAACTTCATCATTATCATTTAATACAGGATCTTCATTTATTATCTCATTATTTACAGCTATACGGTAATTGTAATGGACTAATTCGGGATAGTCATCTTCTATTCTTAACCGCAGATCACCAAATGATCTGACATCACGGTAGTGTTTAATTGACGTCTGCGTCACTTCTGCCAGTACTCCAAAAAACAGGACTTTGATTAACATAATTTAGTCTAGAAATATTAATATTTGTACCATTTGTCTCATGTACTCATCCCCCCGACCCTCCCGCTACGCTAAAGCTGCGCGGGACAGGCTCTTCTCTGCTTCGCAAAGAAGGGGGAGTATCTCTCATTGACATTTAGCTTGTTTCCCCCTCTTTACGGAGTAGAGAGGGGGAATACAAGGGGGTGAGTACATGTTAATGCGCCTCCAGCCAGTTCCTCCCTGTTCCCCAGTCAACCTTCAGCGTAATACTGAGCTTTGCTGCATTCGACATTTCAAACAGAACCATGCTCTTAAGCTTTTCAAGTTCTGATTCCAACACTTCA
>JBGOXH010000352.1:0-2507 GCA_041479075.1 Bacteroidia bacterium
AATTATTGCACCAATAAGAATCAGTGCCACAATAAGGATTTTAACCCAATCGACTTTTGTGTTTATTGTGACATCCTTCTGGATTCTCTGGTATTTATCTTGCTGACGGGAGGCAAACCACGCAAAAAATAACAGGGCAACACCAGCTGCAATAAAACCATGAAGAACATTTAACGGATTTACACCGTCTATCCACATCATTGTGGTTGTCGTGTCTCCCACAACGCTGCCGCTGCCACCACCATTACTGGCTGCAACAATTGCGGCAATGTAACCAATATGAACTTTATTTTTGAAGACGACAAGTGCAATAGTTCCCCCGATTAGAGCAGCAGCAATATTATCAAGGAACGATGAAAGTACAAAAACAAACACCAGCAAAAGAAATGCCCCCTTCCAGTCATTTGGAAGATATTTTGGGAGCACATCAGGGACACCTGATTCTTCAAATATTTTTGATAGGAGAGCAAAGCCCAGCAATAATCCCAGAAGGTTAAGGATTATTCCCCATTCGCCCTGCCGCAACTCCTTATCCATAAGCTGTTCACCAAAGGGTGTTGTTCCAAACATATGCTCCCCGAGATGAAAGCCCGGATCAAAAATGAATTTGAATGTCAGCAAAACAGTCAAACCGATGACAGCAACCCAGAAAGTTTGCTTATGCAGTAGAGCTACGCCAAGCAGAATCAACCCGAATATTATAAACTCGACGCGTACGGGACCTATTGAAGGAACTTCCCCTCCAGCTGCAAGCAGGGTAAAAGGTGACAGCAGAATCAGTGATAAAATAAACAGTCTTTTGCTGTTATTGCTGAAAAATGAAATCAGAAAGTTTTTCATGTTTTGAGATCCGTAATTTTTAAGGCGCCAATTTATAAATATTTTCGTGTTCCTATATTGTTGCTAAATCACCTTTTTAAAGTTTCTTAAAACCATCATCGTTTTTTTTCTGCCTCTGTTCTTTAACCATTGAGGAGAATTTTATATTTTTGTATTTTTATTTAGATTAAATCTAATTAACAAAATTGATTTCCAGTTGTTTATTAAAGAGGATTACAAGGCTGTAGAGATAAAAAAATATGGAAAAAAACCAGGATAAAATAATTAATGATGTTACTACCGGAGAGTACAAATACGGCTTCTATTCAGACATTGAAACGGAGAAAATCCCGAAAGGACTTGATGAAAACGTAATACGTACTATTTCAAAGAAGAAAAATGAACCCGACTGGCTCCTTGAATTCCGCCTGAAATCTTTCCGTCACTGGCAAACGATGAAAATGCCGCAATGGGCGAATCTGAAAATACCACCTATTGATTATCAGGATATTATCTATTACGCCGCTCCCAAACAAAAAGAATCTCCCGAAAGTTTGGATGATATCAATCCTGAATTAAAAAAGACTTTTGATAAGCTCGGAATTCCTCTCGACGAACAAAAACATCTTTCGGGTATCGCCGTTGATGCTGTCATGGATAGCGTTTCAGTAAAAACGACTTTCAGAGAAACACTGGCAGAATCAGGCATAATTTTCTGCTCATTCAGCGATGCTGTAAAAGAGTATCCTGATCTTGTCAAAAGATACCTGGGTACAGTTGTTCCATATACCGATAATTTTTTCGCATCTCTCAACTCTGCAGTTTTCAGCGACGGTTCATTTTGCTATATTCCCAAAGGTGTACGCTGCCCGATGGAGCTTTCGACTTATTTCAGGATAAACGCTGCAAACACCGGCCAGTTTGAAAGAACACTTCTTGTCGCTGACGAAGAAGCTTATGTAAGTTACCTCGAAGGCTGCACTGCACCTATGCGCGATGAGAATCAATTGCATGCAGCTATAGTTGAGATAATTGCTGAAAATAATGCTGAAGTAAAATATTCAACTGTCCAGAACTGGTACCCTGGCGATAAAAATGGAAAGGGAGGCATTTTCAATTTTGTCACTAAAAGAGGCTTGTGCAGAGGAGAAAACTCAAAGATATCGTGGACCCAAATTGAAACAGGATCAGCTATTACATGGAAATATCCTTCATGCATTTTACGTGGCGATAATTCAACCGGAGAATTTTATTCTGTTGCTGTAACCAACCATCACCAGCAGGCAGATACCGGAACAAAAATGATCCATATCGGGAAAAACACTAAAAGCACAATTGTGTCGAAAGGAATTTCTGCCGGATTTGGTCAGAACAGCTACAGAGGCCTTGTTAAAGTCCTGAAAAATGCAACAGGTGCAAGAAATTATTCCCAGTGCGATTCACTCCTTCTTGGCGATAAATGCGGAGCACATACGTTCCCTTATATTGAAGTTGACAACCAGACTGCGATTGTTGAACATGAGGCAACAACTTCAAAAATTGGAGAGGACCAGATTTTTTATTGCAACCAGAGAGGAATCTCAACCGAAGATGCTGTCGGACTTATTGTAAATGGTTATGCAAGAGAGGTAATAAATAAGCTTCCCATGGAATTTGCAGTCGAAGCTCAGAAACTTCTCCAGATAAGC
>JBGOXH010000252.1:0-4200 GCA_041479075.1 Bacteroidia bacterium
CCTGTTGGCGGATTCGCGGGACAAGCTTCCGCTATCGCGGAACAAGTCCTCCAGGGAGGGGAACCTTTTAGCTCCCCCTTCTTTGCGACAGCAGAGAAGAGCTTGTCCCGCACCAGCGGGAGGGCAGGGGGGATGAGTACATGGACGCTGTCGTGCCTTTTCTTAATTTTTCTTTAAAAACTGTTAAATATTATATAAAATGTGTTTTAAACTTTTTTTTCGGGAATAAACAGAATACTTTTACTGTCTGTAGGGTAAAGAATGATTTAACTGTATAACATATAAAATTTGCCCATATCGATTCAAATAAAAATATTACAGACATTCTTTGCTTAGGTTAGTTAGGTTAGTTTCTAGATCATGTGGGTGATACAACGGGTGGCAGTCTGTAGCCGCCCGTTCCCTTTTTATTCTGAAACAAGCGTCAGCACAGTTATCTCCGGCGGCATCCATATTCTGAAGGGAACTGCCAGCACTCCCAATCCACGGTTTACATAGAGATACTGATTTCCGTCAGAAAAAAGCCCATTCCAGTGAGGATAAAAGTGTTTTATCGGGCTCCATCTGAATTTTTTTGTAATGATGCCAATCTGCATCCCATGTGTATGACCTGCCAGGGTGAGATTAATATCAGTCTTCTTGTGCACATCTTCTTCCCACTGATTCGGATCGTGGCATAATAAAATTTTAAAATCTGCAGTGTCAATCCCTGCCATAGCCTTTTTAAGATCACTATGGATTATATTAGGAAACCTGCCTCCGGTTGTTACACCGATAAGCTCAACCTTTGCTCCATTGATATCAGTAACTATATGCTCATCATTCAGCAAACGATATCCTGACTTTGTAATTAATTC
Organism: Bacteroidia bacterium; assembly: GCA_041479075.1. Taxonomy (GTDB): domain Bacteria; phylum Bacteroidota; class Bacteroidia; order Bacteroidales; family VadinHA17; genus LD21. The sequence continues at coordinate 858 of JBGOXH010000252.1, forward strand.
ATTCATTATCAATGTATTACTTTCCTTCTCTGATAAATTTGAATTTGGCATATAAGTTCCTATATCGTGATTGCCGATTATTGCATAATTACCGGATTTGCTTCTGGCTTTAACCAGTATTGTATCATAGCTGTCAAATTCTCTCCATCCATAACTGATAAAATCGCCCGTGTTAAAAATCAGGTCAGGTTGATAGCTGTTCACTTTATCAATAACTTTTTGCATTTTTTCAGAATGGTGATAAAATCCGCTCAGGTGCATATCGGATAACTGAACAATCTTTAATCCATTGAGCCTGGGATCTAAACCATTTATCTTAATATTTACATTCTCGGTCTTAAAATTAAACTTGCCAAACAGGGTCCCGAGAGTGACTACTGAAAAAATCACTGCTGAAATCACCAATCCTGTCCGGGTCAACCATCTGGAATGGCCGGTTTTCCGGATCCTGACTAACTTTCCTGTATAATGAAACAGGCTTAATAAAAACCTTGGTAAAGCCACGGCACAGATCATCCCGGTGAGGCACAGATGGTTCCAGACATTTTCCGGATTGTCATAAAAACCTTTATAAAAAGAGACCTTTATCAACAGATACCACAACCATAAACTGAGAAGCGTATTTATCGACAGTGTAACAAAAAACTTCAATCTTGAGATATTAAAGAAATGCTCCTTTATAACGAGGAAGGTCAGAATTTCGATAGTTAAAAGAATAATCAGATCTGCCATCTTGAGAAGATTGTTCTCAAAAATACTCAATTAAACTTAAAGTGATTATTGTTACATTCGCATCTGGTAGCATTTATCTGAATGACTATAGTTAAATTCTATGATCCCTCGTATGTGCCTGATAGTAAGCTAATTTACTCGGTAATAGCTGCCAGGTTTAAAGACAAATGGCTGTTTGTGCGTCATAAGGATCGTACCACATGGGAAATTGCAGGCGGACATATTGAAGAAAATGAATCACCTTTCGATGCAGCTTCCAGAGAGCTGGCAGAAGAGACCGGAGCAATAGAGTTTGATCTTGAATGTGTTGCGACCTATTCAGTAAAGAAGGAGGGGAGCATTGGATTTGGCCGGCTCTTTTTTGCAGATGTTCACAGCATGGGAAATGTACCTGATATTTCCGAAATTGCACAAGTAGCAATGATGGATGAACTTCCGCCCGAGCTAACATATCCTGATATACAGCCATTTCTTTTTAAAGCAGTAATCGAATCTATAAAGAAGAAAAAGCCTTAGAGTTTTTTTATGGCTATCTTTACAAACGATTTTTAAACTGATTTTTGATGAGGTTCTCACCCGAAAAACTGAAGATCCCTGATCAGAGAATGAAGCCATTCATTGATCCGGAAGAGATATGGGATTTCATTAATAATACCAAACCTGATAAGCAGAGGGTGAGAGATGTTATTGCCAAATCGCTCGAAAAACATCGTCTTACAATGGAGGAGACTGCAGTCCTGGTTAATTCCATCGGCACAGGATTGGCAGATGAAATAAAGCAAGGTGCAAAAGAGCTCAAAGAAAAAGTCTATGGAAACAGGATAGTCCTTTTTGCCCCGCTTTATGTAGGAAACAGGTGCACAAATAATTGCCAGTACTGCGGATTCAGGGTTTCGAACAAAGAGGCCATCAGAAAAACACTCAGCGATGAAGAGATTATCAAAGAAGTTGAAGCTCTTGAGGAGAACGGTCAGAAACGGCTGATTCTTGTTTATGGTGAACATCCGGATTATTCTCCTGAATATATTGCACATACAGTCAGACTGGTTTATGGAATAAAAAAGGGACATGGAGAAATAAGGAGAGTAAACATAAATGCTGCACCTCTCGATATAGAAGGATTCAGAGTTGTAGGCGAGGCAGGTATAGGAACTTACCAGATTTTCCAGGAGACATATCATCCTGCGGCTTATAAAGTCTATCATCTCGGTGGTAAGAAAAAGGATTATGAATGGAGAATTACAGCTCTTGACAGAGCACAGGAAGCAGGAATTGATGATGTCGGAATAGGTGCACTCTTCGGTCTTTATGACTGGCGGTTTGAAGTTCTTGGACTGGTACGTCATACGAACCACCTCGAAGCCTGTTATGATGTTGGTCCCCATACAATATCCTTCCCCCGTATCAAAGATGCACTAAGTCTGAACATTGATGGTACATACCAGACCAGCGACGAGGATTTCAAAAAGCTGGTCGCAATCTTGAGGCTCGCGGTTCCATATACAGGACTTATTTTGACTGCACGGGAAGCTCCCGATGTAAGAAGAGAAGTAATGCAATATGGTGTTTCTCAAATAGATGGAGGTACAAAGCTGGAGCTTGGCTCATATTCAGATTCTAAAAATGAAGTTCAGAACCTGAACAGGGAGCAGTTCAGGATCAACGATCCGCGGTCGCTGGCTGAAGTTATAGATGAACTGCTTACAAATGATTATATTCCTTCGTTTTGCACTTCATGTTACAGAATGGGAAGGACAGGTGAGCATTTTATGGAATTTTCAGTCCCAGGATTTATTAAAAGGTTTTGCACTCCAAATGCACTTCTTACTCTTTCGGAATACATTTGCGATTATGCAACAGATGAAGTAGCCCTGAAAGGGTGGAAAGTAATTGATAAGAACCTGCAGAAGCTTGAACCTGGGGTAATGCAGAATACTAAGGAGAAGATTGAGCGGATAAAGAAAGGAGAACGGGATTTGTATTTTTAGCAATGAAAATTCCCCTCCCTGGAGGACTTGTTCCGCGATAGCGGAAGCCTGTCCCGACCGTAAGGGCGTGAGGATAGGGGTGGGTTAAAAAAAATTAAATAAAGGAAATATATGATAAAAGTACTTGGGATCAAAATAGTAGACAGAATCAAAGAAGCCGGGCTCACGCAGGAAATTCTGTCAAAACATGCTTCAGTCATAACGACGCGTCTCGGATTCCATGAAGTAAATGATAATATCTGCAGCCGTGAAGCTTATATCATTCTTCACTTGAAAGACAATCATGCTGAATCAGAGTTGCTTCGTAAAGAGCTCGAACCACTTGGAGGAATTGTCATACGAGAAATGATCTTTTCAGATAAAGAGAAAAGTCCGGCAGAAAAGGACGATGAGGGTTCTACTGAAATTCTTGGAGTACTTGTTGAAAGAAATCACGATACAATCATTGCAGTTCAGAAATTGCTTACAATTTATGGCTGTTATATCCGTACCCGTCTGGGTGTAAATGAAACATTCTTTGGCGAACAGGCAGGACTTATTATTCTGGAACTAACCGGTGACCATAAACAACGCAACCTTCTTGAAAAGGATCTAAGGGCACTTAAGCAGGTGCATGTGAGGAA